>JAAZPG010000174.1 GCA_012797375.1 Acidobacteriota bacterium | reverse complement strand
TCCGGCGCGACCTCGACGGTTTTGGGCTGCGGAGCCGTCGCCGGCGGGCCCTCGACTCTTCCCGGCGAGACGACCGGCGTCCCCTTGGCCCGGGCTTCGGCCAAGACCTGGGTGAACAAATCGACGAACGGCTTCGGGTAGGCGTCCGCGGAGATCCGCTTGTCCGGATCGACGAGAGCGACTTTCCTCATCCACCGGACGGATTCGGCCATGTCCCGCTGGTAGAAATGACAAAGCGACAGGCCGAAATACGCCCGGGACAAGTTCTCCGGCTTCGTCGAAAGAGCGGCGGCCTTGAAGTACGCCTCGATGGCCGCGGGATAATCGCTTTTTTCAAAAAACGCGTCCGCGGCGGCCAGATTCCGCTCGACCTCGACTTCCTGGTTGGCTGAAAGCAGGCCGGCCGAGGCCAGGATGATAAAAGCGCAAAGCAGTCCTCTCGATATTGTTTTCATCAGGAATGCTTCCTTTTTAAAGAGAAAATCATAAGTTCCCCGGGCGGATTTGTCAAACCGGAAGCGTCCCGGGAGTGATCGCCGAGCAATCATCCCCCCTTTTTCCGCCAACGATCAGGCCGCTCTTGAAGCAAGCGGACGGGCCTGAGAGAATCGCCATGAACCGACACGATGCCCGGCGGGCGCCGGAATCGTCGAGGCGGACGTTTCCTCGGAAACGGGGGAAGCCTCATCAACGAAAGCCGTCGCCTCTCCATGCCCGACCGGGGCATCGGCCGTTGACAATCCCTCCTCCCTCGCCTATCTTTAATATCTCGCCGCGAAAGGAGAAAACCCATGTCTATCGGCGGCATCGATTTCCTGCTGATTCTTCCGGCGCTGATCCTGGCCCTGATCGCCCAGGGCATGGTGAAAAGCACTTACGCGAAATATTCCCGGATCGGCGCGGCCTCCCGGATCACCGGGGCCCAGGTGGCCCGCCTCCTGCTCGGCCAAGGCGGAGCCGGCGACGTCACCATCGAACAGACGCCCGGCCAGCTCACCGACCATTACGATCCCCGGAAAAAGGTCCTCCGCTTGTCGGAAGGCGTGTTCGGCAGCAGCTCCCTGGCCGCCCTCGGGATCGCCGCCCACGAAACCGGGCACGCCCTCCAGCACCGCGAGCGCTACGCCCCGCTGATGACCCGGAACCTCATTTACCCCGTGGCCAATATCGGCTCGACTCTCGCCTTTCCCCTGTTTTTCATCGGGCTTCTAACGGCCGGCTCGGGAACGAGCATCCTGATGGACATCGGGATCTGGCTCTTCGTCGGGGCGGTCGCCTTCACCGTCGTCACTCTTCCCGTGGAGTTCAACGCCTCGCGCCGGGCCCTCGCTCTCTTGAAAAACCAGGGCTACCTCGGCCCCCAAGAACTGGTCGGAGCCAAGAAAGTCCTCCAGGCCGCGGCCATGACGTACGTCGCCTCGACGGCGATGGCCGTGATGCAGTTGTTCCGGCTGCTGATCATCCGCGGATCGCGCGATTGATTCGGAGACGCGTTTCTCCTTTCGATGAAAAAAAAAGATCGAGCGCCGTTTATCGCGTTCCGCCCCTCAATCCTTAAATCCGCCGCCTTCGGCGTCGTCTTCGCCGCGGTT
>JAAZPG010000173.1 GCA_012797375.1 Acidobacteriota bacterium | reverse complement strand
TGATTGCCCCGCAGTAGAGAATGCCCATCTCGCTCACGACCCAATCGTTCCGGCCTTCGGAGATCAGGGCGACTCGGTCGCCCTTATTGAGGCCCAAGGACATCAACCCGGCCCCGAAGGCGTGAACCCGCTCGCGCGTCCGGGCGTAGGTCATCGGCTCGTAGACGTCGGTCTTCTTCTCCCAAAGCAGCGGATTGCCGGGAAAGCGGTCGGCGCTGGTTTCCAGGAGCCGGGGCAGGGTCCGGGGTTCGGTCATGGCATCCTCCTCCGTGGCCTATGACTGCGGGCGCGGGCCCTCGTCGATGATGGGTGTATTCTATACTAAAACCGCGCCCGGAAGGGAATCCCCGAATTCCCTTTCACCGCGGTTGTCCCGGCCGGCCGTTTTCGGGTAGAATGTTTCCATGAACGCGGATCCCCAAGCCGACCCGGCGGCCCAAGCCAAGCTGGACGAAATCCTCCATCCGAGCACGACCGCCGATTCCTTCCGCGTTACCGTCGTGTTCGGCCACAAGCTGGATTCCAGGTATCAGAAGGCCGTCTTCCTGGCCAAGCGCAATCCGACCTACCGGGAGGAAGGGGAAGGCGAATGGATCCGGCATTCGGCCGTCTACACGCCGGCCGAGGTCGAGGATTTGTTCGACCTGTTCAACATCGTCCACGACTGGGAACACACCGAAATCCTGGTCAACCACAAGCCCCTCCCCTACGGCCACCAGCTCTGGCTCCCCCTGATGTGGTTTTACCGCATCACCTGAGCCGCGCCCCGGACCACCGGCTGTTTTCATCCTGTCCCTGAGCGGGAAAAAGCCCGTCCGTCCGTTTTTGGATTCCGCTGGGATTTCCCGGCGGGAGGAGACGGGCGGCTGAAAGCTCATCGTCGCCGGCGGAGATTCCTCTCGAGGAAAGAAGGCGGCGGATCTTCCCCTTCATGGACTTCGAGGGGGAACGGCCGAGGAATCGTCGTCCCCGCCTTCCGATCCCGCCCTTGTCCCGCCGAGGATGACGCCCGGGATTCCCCCCTGAACGGATTTCCGCCCTGGATCCGAAGGAGAAAATCCTCCGCTCGTCAGGCCGGAGGCTCGACGGGACGGTCGGGAAACGTGATCGTGAACGAAACCCCCGGCCCGGTCTCGATCCTGACTTCGCCCCGGATCTGCTCGACAAGCATTCCGATGAGCTGGAAGCCGATCGTCTCGGCCTCGGCCAGGTCGACCGGCCCGGGCATCCCGACTCCGTCGTCCCGGACCTGGAGCGTGTGCCGGCCGTTTTGTTCCTCCCCCAGCCGGATGAAGATCTCCCCCGTCCGGTCGTCGGGGAAGGCATGCCGGAGGGCGTTGACGAGGAGCTCGTTGAGGATAAGACCCAAGGGGATGGAGACGTCGACGCCGAAAACCGAGGGGGACAAGTCGTACGTCCGCCGGATCCGTTCAGACGGGATCTGGTAGACCTGGAACAGGTGGACGACCAGACTTTGGATATAATCGGCGAAATCGACGCGGGCCAGGTCTTCCGACCGGTAAAGCTTTTCATGGACCAGGGACATCGCCTTAATCCGGTCCCGGCTGGCCCGGAACGCTTGACGCAGGGCGGGATCGGAAATCGCGGCGGCCTGGTGGTTGAGCAGGCTCGTAACGATCTGCATGTTGTTGCGGACCCGGCTTTGGACTTCCCGGAGAAGGATGACTTTCTCCTCAAAGGCGGACCGGAGGCTTTCCTCGGCCCGCTTGCGCTCGGCGATGTCCCGGATGAAGACGAGGGCTCCGTCGAGCTCCCGGTAGCGGATGGGAACGGAGGCCGTTTCCGTCTCCACCGGCGTCCCGTCGAGCTGGAGGAAGATTTCCTCCTGGTGGGGAAAGCTCCGTTTCTTCTCGTTGATCAGCTTGATCCGCTCCAAGAGCTTGGGCCGGGCCTCGGGACGGACGCGCTCGGCAAAGGGCCGGCCCAGCAGCTGGTCGGCGGACCGGGCTCCGAAGAGGCGGACGGCGGCCTCGTTGAGATACGCGAAGACTCCCTCGGCTTGGACGACGATCGCGTCGGGCGCGCCCTCGACGAGCTTCCGGAACCGCTCCTCGCTCTCCCGGCGGGCGTCCTCGATCGTCCGCTTTTCCCAGCTGATATAGGCATGGGCGGCCGCGTCGGCGATTTCGGCGACGAATCGGACCTCGTCCTCCAGCCAGCGGCGCGGCGGGCCGACGTATTCCCCGCTGATGACGCCGATGACGTCGGCCGAGACCCGCACGGGCGCGTCGATCAGGGAGCCGATCCCGAGAGGTTTGAAGTAAACGTCGGTGAATTCCCGGGTCCGCGGATCAGAGGCGGCGGCGGACGCGTCGATCACCCGGTCCCGGTCCAGGGCTTCGAAGTACCGGGGAAACCGATCGGCCATGAGAACGGGCCCCTGGGCATGGTGATCCTTCGACCGCTCATAAAGGTCGATGCAGCGGATGAGCCCTTCCCGGGCATTGCCCAGCCAGAAGCTCGCCCGCTCGACTTCAAGATTCCGGGCCAGGGCCTCCGTGATCTCCCGGATGGCGATCGGGAAATCGCCCTCGGCCGCCGCCCGGGAGAAGGATAAATCCAAAAGCGCTTTTCTCTGGGCATTGATGCGCTCGGCCGCGGCCGCCCGTTCCTCCTCGGCCGTATGGCTCTCGGTGATGTCCCGGGCGATAAGATACCAGGATTTGACCTCGCCGGAACGGCTGTAGATATTGAAAATCCGCGTTTCCAGCCAGTTCGCGCCGCGCGGCCCCTTGAAGACACGAACTCCGGTCATGCGAAGAAAGGAGGCGAGACGGTCCCGGTACTCCGGCCAACGCTCCAGGATTTGATCGAACGGCCAGCCGACATACTCGGGAGGCATCTCGAAAAGCCGCTCGGCCGCGGGATTGGCTTCGATCACCCGGTTCTTATCGTCGAAGACGATGACCGCGTCGGTCATGTAATCGAAGATGCTGCCGAAGGCGACCGGGGTGATCTTCAGGAGATGATGCCGAAAAAAACTCCGGGAGATGAAAAGCCCGGAAAGGACGAAACCGAACGGCGTGAGGTCCAAACCCTTCGGTCCTAGGTCGAGGAGATGGACCAGGTTGGCCACCCCGGGCGCGAGCGCGCCCAGGATGAGCCAAACGGCTTGGTGCCGGACCGGCCGTTCCTTGCTCTTGACGATCAAACCGAAAAGAATGGCCGTTCCGATCAGCACCAGAGTGCAGGCATAGCCCACGTGGACCCAGACGGCCGGGCCGTAGTTATAAATCAGAATCGAGAGCTTCGCCCCGGGGAGCGGGGTGACCGATGTCCAGACGAGATGGTGGAGGGGATTGGTGAAGGCCAGGGCCGCGACGACGAGCCCCGGAATCCAGAGAATCCACCGGAATACTACGGGAATCCGGGCATGAAACTCGTGATAATCGTAGCAGAAGAGCATGTACAGCAGGGAGACGCCCGACACGGCGATATATCTGAACTGGGCGCAGAGGATTTTGTCGGACGACGAAACCAGGATGAATTCCAGAATGGCGAAGACTTGCCACCAGACGAGGGCGAGCATCAACCAGAAAAACGTCCGGCCGCCGGGCGAGCGGCGCTTGGACCAGGCTGAGACCGCCAGGAATATGGAAACGATGACGCCGAGGGCGAAGACCGCCGCCCAGGGGGAAAATTGAAACATCATCGCCATGCTTCTCCAAAGGGATGCGGAATATCGCATCCCCGCGCCCCGTGATTATACCAAAGACGGGGGATCGCCGTCAGGAAAGCCGGGACGGAGCGCGGACGCTCAGTCGATCTCTTCGAAGCGGGCGGTGAAATGCCGGAGGAAGCGGGATTCCTCGACGATCCGAACGCCCTTGACCCGCTCCGGCTTCCGGGCGATCGCACCCAGAGCCTGGGCCACGAAGACCATGTGCGAAGCCGTGTAGACGCGCCGGGGGATCGCCAGCCGGACCAGTTCCAGATCCGGGACCTCCTCCCGGCCGGTCCGGGGATTCTTCCGCCCGAACATCCCTCCGCCGATTTCGACGGCCCGGATCCCCGATTCACGGTAGAGGGCCACGGTCAGAGCCCAGCCGGGAAAGCGGTCCCGGGGGATATGCGGAAGAAGCCGGTCGGCCAGGACGTAGACGGCGTGGCCTCCGGCCGGCTTGAAATACGGCACGCCGGCCTCGTCAAGCAGGTTCCCCAAATAGGCCACCTGCCTCATCCGATGCTCCAAGTAAGATTCGTCCAGGACTTCCTGCAGTCCCTGGGCCATCGCCTCGAGGTCCCGTCCGGCCAAGCCGCCGTACGTCGGGAATCCCTCCCCGATAATAAGCATGTTCTTGATCCGGGCGGCCAAGTCCGAGTCGTTGAGGGTGACGAATCCGCCGATATTGACCAGCGCGTCCTTCTTGGCGCTCATCGTCGCCCCATCGGCGTAGGAAAACATCTTCCGGGCGATGTCCCGGACCGTCCAGCTTCCGTAGCTCTTCTCCCGGCGCTTGATAAACCAGGCGTTTTCGGCGAACCGGCAGGCGTCGAAGAAGAACGGGATTTTCCGGAGACGGCAGACGGCCGAGACCTTCCGGATGTTGGCCAGCGAAACCGGCTGGCCGCCCCCGCTGTTGTTGGTCACGGTCATCATCACGATGGGCACGCGGCCGGCGCTGCGGTCCAAGAACGACTCGAGCTTGGCCGTATCCATGTCGCCCTTGAACGGCAGGTCGGCGTCCGGATCATAAGCGGCGGCTCCGGCCAGGTCGACGGCCTTGGCGTTCCGGACCTCGATGTTGGCCCGGGTCGTGTCGAAATGAATGTTGCTCGGCACGGCGCTGTTCCGGCCGAGAACCGATTCGAAGAGAATCCGCTCGGCCGCCCTGCCCTGGTGGGTGGGGATGACGTGGGCGAAGCCGAAGATGTCGCGGACCGCCTTCTCAAACCGGAAGAAGCTCCGGGCTCCGGCGTAGGACTCATCGCCCATCATGATTCCGGCCCATTGTCGGTCGCTCATGGCCGAGGTTCCAGAATCGGTTAAAAGATCGATGAACACTTTTTCGGCGGGCAGGTTGAAGACGTTGAACCCGGCGGCCCGGATCAGCTTGTCGCGCTCGCGCCTTGTGGTCCGGCCCAGCGGCTCGACCATCTTGATCCGGAACGGCTCGACGGGCGGGGGAATCATGCTCATAAACGACCTCCCATGATTATGGAATGAATGCGGTTTCATACGGAGACGAGTTTTTTCAAGGCGGCGAAGCGGCCTTCGACGTCGGCCGGTTTCATGGTCTTGAACCGCTCGATGCCGAAATCCTCGATCGTAAACGAGGCCAGGACGCTGCCGTATACGGCGGCTTTGCGGACAGCCGGGGACCGGAGGGTCCCGGCCCGGTCGAGAAAGCCGAGAAACGCCCCGGCGAAGCTGTCTCCGGCGCCGGTCGGATCGACGACCCGGTCGCACGGATGGGCCATGATACCGAAAAGCCAATGCCGGCCGAACACAAAAGCCCCATGCTCCCCTTTCTTCAGGACGACGAGGCGGGGGCCGCGTTCGACCAGGCGGCGGCCGGCCCGGATGAGGTTCAGCTCTCCGGTCATCAGCCGGGCCTCCTCGTCATTGGCGAAAAAGATATCCGTCCGCTGGAGGACGCGCTCGAGGGCCTCGGGCTCCGACTCGATGTAATGGCGGATCGTGTCCATGGCCACGATTCGGGGCTTCTTCACCTGCGACAGGACGTGTTCCTGCAAACCGGGGCCGATGTTGGCCAGGAAAAGGATGTCGGGGTCGCGGTAAGACGAGGGCAGGGTCGGACGGAAGTCCCGGAAGACGTTCAGATCGAGCCGGACGGTGTCCCGCTGGTTGGGATCGTCGCCGTAGCGGCCTTCCCAGAAAAACGTCTTCCCCCTGGGAACAACCGTCAATCCCTTGAGATCGACGCCTCGTTTTTTCAGAAAATCGGCCGTCGGCTTCGGGAAATCCTCGCCGACGACGGCCACGATCCGGGGCCGGGTGAAATAGCTGGCGGCCAGGGCGCTGTAGGTGCAAGAGCCGCCGATGATGCGCTCCCGGCGCGTTTCCGGCGTTTGGATCGTGTCGAAGGCGACCGAGCCGACGATGACCAGGCTCATCGGCCGGTCCGGTATTCGGGAACGAGGAGGGCCAGCTTTTTCCGGGTGGCCGCCGGGACGTGCTTGGCCGCGGTGACGACGGCCGCCGCCAGGACATGCCGGCAGGAACAGGCCGTCTCGTCGTGCGGCGGAAGCGCGGCCACGGCTTTCCGGATGATCTCCTTGGCTTTGGAGATGTTCACCCGCAGATTTTCGAAAATCATCCCGACCGTGACGCCCTCCTCGTGCAGCCTCCATGTGTCGTAGTCGGTGGCTAGGTTCATCGTCGCATAGCAGATCTCGGCCTCGCGGAAAAGCTTGGCCTCGGTGGCCGCGGTCATCCCGATCAAGTCGCCGCCCCACACCTGGTGCATCTTCGATTCGGCCCGGGTTGAAAACGCCGGCCCTTCCATACAGACGTAAGTCGCCCCCAGGTGGGAGCGGAGGCCGAGACCGACGGCGGCGGCATGGCAATGCCGGGACAACTGGGGACAGACCGGCTCGGCCAGGGAGATATGGGCGACGCAGCCCCCGCCGAAAAAGGTGCAGTCGCGCTTCGTCTTGTCGATGAACTGGTCGGCGAAGACAATGTCGCGGGGACGGATCTCCTCGCGGAGCGAGCCGACGGAGTTGACCGAGATCAACCGCTCGACGCCGAGCATCTTGAAGCCGTACACGTTGGCCCGGTAGTTGATCTCGGACGGGCTGAACCGGTGACCCCGGCCGTGACGGCTGAGGAAAGCCACCTTGCGGCCTTCCAGGGCGCCGAGAATATACTCATCCGAGGGATCCCCCCACGGGGTTTTCAGCCGGACTTCCTCCAGGTTGTGGATGCCCTCGATCTCGTACAATCCCGTCCCGCCGAGGATGCCGATTTCGGCCCGGGGAGCTTCTTTTTTTCTGATCGCCGGAGATTTTTTCGCGGTTGTTTCCGCCGGCTTGCGGACGGCTTTTCTCGGAGTCATGGGATCTCCTTCTTTAGGAAAGGATAAAGATATCTTTTCCCCCGCGATGAGTCAACTTGAGAGGGGAATCCGCCCTATCCACGGCCGCGCATTTGTGCTATCGTTATTCATCGCGCGGCCTGCTCGGCGGACGGGCGGCTCCGCAGGAAAACCACCATGAAATTCGTCTATTTCGACGCCTCCGCCGGGTTGAGCGGCGATATGATCTCGGCCGCCCTGCTCGACCTGGGCGTCCCGCCGGCCGCCTATCGGGCCGCCGTCGACGGCCTCCGCCTTCCCGTCCGGGTGAAGGTTGGGATAGTCGAACGAGCCCATCTAAGAGCCCGGAAAATCGACGTCCGGATCCTGGGAAAAGGCTCGCCGGCCCGTCGGTGGAAGGATGTCTCCAGCCTGGTCAAAAAGGCGGATCTCCCGGCCGCGGTCAAGGAGAGGGGCCTGTCCGTGTTCGAGGCCCTGTTCAAAGCCGAGGCGAAAGTCCACGGCGAAGCGATCGATCAAGTTCACCTCCACGAGGCCGGGGCGGACGACGCCCTGGTCGACATCCTGGGGGCCTGCTGGCTGGCCGAATCGCTCGGCGTCGGCGAATTCTATTGCTCTCCCCTGAATGTCGGGGGAGGATCGGTCCGGACCGCCCACGGCGTCCTCCCGGTTCCGGCCCCGGCCGCGGCCGAGCTTCTCCGGGGGATCCCGGTCTATTCCGCCCACGTCCAAACCGAGCTCGTCACTCCGACGGGAGCCGCGCTCGTTAAAGCGCTCGTCTCGAAATTTCTCCCCTTCCCGGAGATCACATACGACCGAATCGGCTGCGGGGCCGGCGGGCGGGACCTGGAAACCCTTCCCAACATCCTCCGCGCCTTCTCCGGCGGGCGGCAAAGCTTCTCCCCGGACAAGCGGGTCTATCTTTTGGAGGCCGCCGTAGACGACGCCAGCCCCCAGGTCCTAGCCGCCTTCATGGACCGGGCCCTGGAAGGGGGGGCCCTCGATGTTTACTTCACGCCCGTCGTCATGAAAAAGAACCGGCTGGGGACGAAGCTGACCCTGCTCGCCGAGGCCCGGCGGCTGGAGGACCTCATCGCCGAGGTCTTCACCGAAACCACCTCGATCGGTTTGCGGTATTTCCCCGTGGAGCGGCGGGCGCTTGTCCGCCGGATTGAGACCGTCCGGCTGGACGGCCGGAACGTGCGGGTCAAAATCGCCCTTCTCGACGGCCGGCCGGTCAACGTCCAGCCGGAATACGAAGACTGCCTCGCCCTGGCCCGGGCGAAAAAGCTGCCCCTCAAAGATGTCCTGCGGAGGGCGGCCGAGGCCGCGGGCAAGCCTCGAAGGATGAAGATCCCATGACACCGAAGCCCAAGACCAAGGGGATGGATCTGGCGAAAATCGAGCGCGGCGTCCGCCTGATTCTCGAGGGGGTTGGCGAAGACCCGGACCGCCCGGACCTGCGCGGCACGCCCCGGCGGGTCGCCCGGATGTACGCCGAAATCCTCGGCGGCCTTCATGAAAGCCCCGAGACCCACCTCCGCCAAGTTCACGAGGAACGCCACGACGAGATGGTCCTGATCAAGAACATCCCCTTGTACTCGATGTGCGAGCACCACATGCTGCCGTTCGCCGGCGTCGCCCACGTCGCCTACATTCCCAAGGGCGGCCGGATCGTCGGCCTCTCCAAGATCGCCCGGGTGGTGGAAACGCTGTCCCGCCGGCTCCAGGTCCAAGAGCGGCTGACCAAGCAGGTCGCCGACATCATCATGGATCACCTGGACCCGCTCGGCGTCATCGTCGTGATCGAGGCCGAGCACATGTGCGTCTCCATGCGGGGGGCCAAGAAGCCCAAGTCCGTCACCGTCACCTCGGCCGTCCGCGGGCTGTTCCGAAGCCGTTCGGTGACCCGGCTTGAAGCCATTTCCCTGATCCGGGGAGGATTTTCCAGTGGAAAAGAAGTCTAAGCCTCCGTTTTACGTCACGACGCCGATCTATTATGTCAACGACGTCCCCCATATCGGCCACGCCTATACGACGATCATCGCCGACGCCTTGGCCCGGTTCATGAAGATGGACGGACGGGAGGTGTTCTTTCTCACCGGGACGGACGAGCACGGCCAGAAGGTGGAAAAGGCCGCGGCCGAGCACGGCGTCGATCCGCGGACCTGGGCGGACAGGGTCGTCGTCCGGTTCTTCGATCTTTGGAAGGCCCTCGACTGCGAGCCCGATTTCTTCATCCGGACGACCATGGAGCTCCACGAGAAGGGCGTCCAGAAGATGTTCCGCCTCCTCCTCGACAAGGGCGACATCTACAAGGGCGAGTACAAGGGCTGGTACTGCGTCTCGGACGAGAATTTCCTCACCGACGACGTTCCGGCCTCGGCCGACGGCACGAAAACGTGTCCGGACTGCGGCCGGAAAGCCCAGGTTGTTTCCGAGGAGACGTATTTCTTCCGCCTCTCCGCCTTCCAGCAGAGGCTGCTCGATCATTACCGGGACCATCCCCGGTTCGTCCGGCCGCAAAGCCGGATGAACGAGGTCGCGAGCTTCGTCCGCGGCGGCCTCAAGGACTTGAGCATCACCCGGACGACGGTCAAGTGGGGCGTTCCCGTTCCGGGGGACCCGGCCCACACGATTTATGTCTGGTATGACGCCCTGCACAACTACGTGACGGGGATCGGCTACGACCGGGACCCGGCCCTGTTCGAGAAATTCTGGCCGGCCACCGTCCACCTCATCGGCAAGGATATCCTTCGCTTCCACGCCGTTTTCTGGCCGGCTTTTCTCCTGGCCGCCGGCCTGCCGCTTCCCGAATGCGTCTTCGGCCACGGATGGTGGCTGAAGGACGAAGCCAAGATGTCCAAATCGAAGGGCAACGTTCTGGATCCCTATGTTCTTCTCCGGGCGATGGGTCCCGACCCTCTGCGGTATTTCCTCCTGCGGGAGGTTCCGATCGGCCTGGACGGGAATTTCAGCCACGAGGGTTTCATCCACCGGGTCAACTCCGACCTGGCCAACGACCTGGGCAACCTCGTCAGCCGGGCCCTGACCATGGTCCGCAATTACTTCCAGGGGACGATCCCCCCCCCCGCTCCGGAGGAACCGGACGACGCGGAGATCCGGAAGACGTTCGGAGAGATGAAGGACCGGGCCGTCGCTCATTACGAATCCTACGCCCTCAACAAGGCCCTGGAGGAAATCTGGAGCTTTATCACGGCCGTCAACAAGTACCTGGCCGACAAGGCCCCGTGGAAGCTGGCCAAGGATCCGGCGCTCCGGCCGCGGCTGGCCCGGGTGCTCCATCAGGCGGTCGCGGCCATCCGCGGAACGGCCGCCCTCATCGCCCCGGTCATGCCCGGCTCGGCCCAGAAGATGTGGGAGTTCACCGGGGAGCCCGGCCGGGTCCGGGACGTCCGCTTTGATACCCTGCGTTTCGAGGATTTGCCGGCGGGGAGGCCGATGAAGGAGCCCGAACAGCTCTTTCCCCGGGTGAATCTAAAGGAGTTCCTGGCCGAAGACGCCGGGACGGCAAAGGAAAAAACCATGAACGAGATTCCATCTCCCCCCGAACGCCCGGCCGCTCCGGCTGTTTCGGAGGCGCCCCTCATCACGTACGACGAATTCGCCAAGCTGGACCTGAGAGTCGCCCATGTCCTCGAGGCGGTTAAGGTCGAGGGAGCCAAGAAGCTCCTGAAGCTCAAGATCGACCTGGGGACGGAGCAGCGGCAGATCGTGGCCGGAGTGGCCGAATCCTATGCCCCGGAACAGCTCGTGGGGAAGAAATTCATCATCATCGCCAATCTCCAGCCCGCGGTCATCCGGGGAGTCGAATCGCAAGGCATGCTGCTGGCGGCCGCCGCCGGCGGCAAGGCGATGATTCCATTTTTCGAGCCGGACGTGCCGGCCGGAACGAAGGTGAAATAGGCCGCCTCAGGCGAGAAAAGGCGCGAGACATTCGACCGGGATCGCCCCTTCGCGGATGATCTTCGGCGGCGACATGGTTACGTCGACGATCGTGCTCGCCAATCCGCCGGGGGTCCGCCCGGCATCAATGATCGTGACGTCCCGATTCTTGAAATCCCGCGTCAGCATGAGCGGATCGGCGTTTTCGCTGTTGCCCGACAGGTTGGCGCTCGTGGACGTCAGGGGAACCCCCAGGTCGGCTAAAAACTCCCGGAGCCAGGACAGCCCGGGAACGCGGACGGCGATCGTTTCGTCCGGCCCGAGTATTTCCGGCGGAAACACCGGGCGGGCATGGACGACGAGGTTCAAGGGGCCCGGCCAAAACTGCCGGATCAAATCGAAGAAGACGCGGGGAAGGCGGCGGCCGAGGGAAAGAACGGCGCCCGCGTCCGCGGCCACGATCGGCAGGGGCTTTTTCCGGTCGCGATGCTTGAGCGCGTAAACCGCCTTCACCGCCTCGGCCGAAAACGCGTTCGCCCCCAGCCCGTAAAACGTCTCCGTCGGGAAAACGACCAGGCCCCCGGCGAGGATCTCTTCCCGGACTTTAAAGACGGGCTCGGGATCATACTTTTCCGGATCGACGCGGACGATTCTCAACGGCATCGTTCATTTCCCTGCCATGGAATTATCCACCATTCCCGGAACAATTTCCACTTCTTTCTTGGGGGGGCGGGGGCCGTCGAAAAAGGCAACCTCGGCAGGAAAAAAAACGGCGGGCCGG
>JAAZPG010000019.1 GCA_012797375.1 Acidobacteriota bacterium | reverse complement strand
GGATGTCTCGAGGGTTTCCCCGGCGGCGGTCTCCCAATCTAGTACAGATGGGCCGGGACTTCAATCGTCGTCGGCCGCGGCCGGTCCGGATCCGCTTACTCGCCGACGTTCAAGAGCAGCTGATTTTCCTTCGACCGGCGTTCCCCGACGCTCGTGACGAAAATCGCCGGCCGGTCGGCCACCGGGCACTTGTTCTCGCAAACGCCGCAGCCGATGCACAGCTCGGGATCGATGATCGGAGCTTTTTCCACGGCCGTCGTTCCGTCGGGCCGTTTCGTCTCGACGAGGATGAACTTGATCGCCTTGGGAGAGACGGGGCAATGCTCCTCGCAGACGATGCAGGGCCGTCCGAGGAAATAGGGGAGGCAGCGGTTCTTGTCGATCCAGGCCGTCCCGATTTTGACCGTCGTTTTTTCCGGGACGGTCAGTTCCTTGATCGCCCCGGTCGGACAGACCTGGGTGCAGAGCGAACAATAGTACTCGCAATAGCCGATTTTCGGGACCAGCACCGGCGTCCACAGGCCCTCGGGCCCGGCTTCGGTCAGGGCGGGCTGGAGACCGTTGGTCGGGCAGGCTTTCAGACACTCGCCGCACTTGATGCAGGTCCGGAGGAAGGCCGGCTCGGGCAGCGATCCGGGCGGCCGGATGAGATGTTCATCGGCCCGAGTCCGGGCGGACGTGATCCGGAAAAACGGGACGCTGAAGAAAGCCAAAAACGATGTCGCCAGCAGACGCCGGCGGGTCAAGGCGACGGCCGGCGGCTTCTCCGCGCCGAGGCGGACCGGGAACGTGATCGCCCGCTCCGGACAGATCGCCGCGCAGGTCTCGCAATACACGCACTCCGAGCTTTTCCATCCCCCGGCCGGGAAGGGAGCGGCCTGGGTTTGGCAGTGGATCGAGCAGAGGCCGCATTGGGTGCACTTCGATTCGTCGATTTTCAGCTTGAACAGGTTGTATCGGCTGAAGAGGCCCAGGAGCGCCCCCAGGGGACAGACATACCGGCACCAAAAGCGCTCCCGGATTTTGTTCAGAAGAACGGCTCCGAGAAAAATCAAGCCGAGGAGAAATCCCTGCCGGAAGGTCGTGTTCAGGGTCAGAGTCGAGAGAGCCTGGGCCAGCGTGTCGCCGAAGGCCTCGAGCTTGACCGCGTAGGCGGCCCCGAGAAGGGCGTCCGCTCCTAGACCGAAGGCCGGGATAAGGCCGGCGGCCGAGGCGCGCGTCAGGAACGACAGCGGGTCCAGGTACCCCGCGGCGTTGAGGCCGAAGCGGGCGGCGACGAGGACGAAGGCAAGGACGGCGTATTTGATCCATAACCCGCCCGAGGCCGGCTTTTTCGGCCGGAGGAACCGCGCTTTCTTGAAAATCCAGGAAAAGAGCTGGTGGACGGTCCCCAGGGGGCAGATCCAGCCGCAGACGATCCGGCCGAACAGGACGGTGACGAGGACCGTAAGGGCGGCCCAGGCGAAATAAACGAGGAAGACGCGTGAGGCGAGGGTCGTGGCCGCGGCCAGGAGAGGGTCGAAATGAAAAAAAGCCTCGACCCGGCCGATGTAATCCTCTCCGGTGAAATGCGCGCCGAAGAGGAGGAGGAAAAACAGCCCGAGGAACGCCGTCTGGACGGCGATTCGGGCGATCTGGAGGCGGCGGAATTTCTTAGAGCGTTCTTTTTTCAATGTTCATCTTCTCCAGATCGATCCGGCCGATGTTTCTTTCAACGGCGAAGCGCAGGAGAGGGAGCTCGGCGGGGACGATATCGAAAAGAACGGCTCCCATGGCTTCGACCGCGGCCGCGTCCGTTCCGGCCACGGCCGTCTTCAAGAGCTTGGTGTCCGACGGCCGGCCGCCCTGGGGGCCGTTGCGGATGAGGATCCGCCAGGCGTCGAGAACGGTCAGCTTGGGCTTGAAGAAGGCGGCCAAATCGGCCGAGGCCTCGTCGATGCGCTGGTGGAGGCGGTTGCGCGGGTCGCCGATCGCCCCCAGCCAGTTCTTCATCCCCAGCGTCACCCGGCAGAGGTTGTGGTGCTTGGCGATCGGAACGTTGATGAGGGCGTCGCATTCGACGAAGTCCTGGATCACGTCCCATTCCTTGAGCCAGGCGCCGCCGATGGTCATTTTCTTGATCCGCCTCGGGTTGATGAAGGGCACCTCGGCCCCGGCTTCCCTGGCCGCCGCCTGGATGCCCGAGCGGACATAGCAGCGCTGGGCTTGATTGGTGGTGTTGTCCATCACCGCGACCTTTTTCGCCCCGGCGGCGAAGCTGAGCTCGACCAGGATCCGGACGATGTCCGGGTTGGTGCAGGCGGCCATCTCCGGGGTGCGGTCCCAGCCGATGTTCGGCTTGATGAGAACGACGTCCCCCCGGGAGACAAACCGCTTCATCCCGCCGAGGGCCTCGACGGCCGCCCGGGCGATGTCCGCCGGCGAATTTCCCTGGATGACGGCCAGGTCGGGCGGGCCGGGGGCCGCGGCCGGCCGGCCGATCAGGCCGGGGACGGCGCTGAGAGCCGCGCCGCCCCAGACGGCGCTCTTGAGAAACGTTCTTCGTTTCATGGGTTTATCCTTTACCGAGGGAACGGATGTAGGCTTTGATCCCCTCGAAAATTCCCCGGGCGATATTCTGGCGGTACACCGCGCTCTGGAGCCGCTTGATCTCCTCGGGATTGGAAAGATGTCCGGCTTCGATCAGGATCGCCGGCATCTCGCTTCCCAGAAGCACCCAGAACGGGCCGCCTTTGGCGCCCAGGTCCTTGACGCCGGCGTAGTGACGGGAAAGATGGGAAGCCAGGGCGGATTGGACCGTCCGGGCCAGCTCCCGGGATTCGATGATCCGGCTGTTTTGGACGACTTTCTTGACGATTTTGTCCATCTCGCCGATGGTTTTTGTCGTCGTCGCGTTTTCCTTGGCTGCCAGCTCGTTGACCGCGGGATCGGGGCTGAAATTCAGGAAGAACGTCTCCAGCCCCTGCCGCGCTTTCAGCCGGTAGGCGTTCACGTGGATGGAGATGAACAGGTCGGCTTTCCGTTGATTGGCGACGATGGTCCGCGCTTCCAAGGGGACGAAGATGTCGGTTTCCCGCGTCAGGACGGCGGACAGATCGGACTCGGCTTCGAGGATCGCTTTGAGCTTGAGGGCGATGTCGAGGGTCAGGTCCTTTTCCTTCGGACCGGCCGGATCGAGACAGCCCGGATCCGATCCGCCGTGCCCGGGATCGATGATGATCGTCCGCACGCCCAGCCCGAGCTGGCGGGCGAGGCTGTATCCGCCCCCCGCCGGCTGGGCGGGCTTCGGGATTTTTTCAGCCGGCGGGGCGGCCGCCGCGGGGCCGGCCGCGGGGTCTTTCGGATAAATGTCGATGACGATCCGGAACGGATCAAAGAGGTTGAAGACGTCATACCGGCGGACGCGGTCCCAGTCGGCCTCAATCGTCAGGCGCACGGTCGTCGGATTCTTTGCCGCGAGACGGAGACGCCGGATGTAGCCGGCGCCGGCCGGGGTGACGGTTTCGGGAACGATGGGATTAAGCCGGGCCCGGATGACGTCGACGGTGATCTCCGGCGGCGTGAGGGTCTCGTTCCAGACGTATTCCCGCGGAGCGCCCACGTCCAGGACGATGCGGGTGTAGTTGGGATGGGCGTAGGACCGGACGTTATAGACTTCGGAGAGGACGGGAACGTCCGTTTTTTCGGCCGGGGCGGCGGCTAAGGAGAGAATCAGGACCGGGAAAATCGTCCAGAGACGGCCTGTTCGTCCACTCATCCGTTTTGTTCGAGAAATATTATAACACGGTTGATTTGCCGAAAAAGACGGGCCGGCGGAAGGACCGCCGGCTCGTCCGGGGAAGGCCTCCGAATCAGGCGCCGTATTTTTTCAACTTCCCGGCATGGCCGAGAATCAGCGGCATGGCCCGAAGCGAGGGAAAGCGGCCGAGGATGCCTTTGGCGCAGGCCCGCTCTGAGAAGGCGACGACATCGTCGGGCAAGGCGGTCGGGGCGGCCAGGAGGAACGGATTCGGGTGGAAGGAATGCCCGCGCATCAAGGCCGGGGTCGAGTGGTCGGCGGTGACGACGAGAACGTCGGGTTTGAGGGCTTCGATCCGGGGAAGGAAGCGGTCGGCCTCCTCGATCGCCCGGACCTTGGCTTCGAAGTTCCCGTCTTCCCCGGCCGCGTCCGTTTTTTTAAAGTGAACGTAGAAAAAGTCGTGGTCTTTCCAGCGGGCCTCGAGAGCGGAGAAGAGGTCCTCCGGCTCGGGGCCGACTTTATAAACATGCATTCCGATCAGCCGGGCCAAACCCTTGTACATCGGATAGTTGGCGATCGCCGCCGGCCGGAGTTTGAACAGGTCGGCCATGGTCGGGATGGTCGGCTGAACCGAGAAGCCGCGAAGCAGGGCGGCGTTGGCTGCCGGCTCGTCCTTGAGGATCCCTAGAATCTCGTCAAGGAAAGTGTTGACGATGGAAGCCGCTTTCTCCGAGGCCGCGTCCAGCGCGGACGCCGGGACGCGGGGCTTGCCGTCTTTCTGCGGATCGGCGTCGGTCAAGGCGTCGGAGAGCCCGGGAGCCCGGAACCGGGCGACGAAGCGGTGTTCCTTGCCGGCGAAGAGAGTGATTTCAGGATTGGACATTCCGGCCCGGGCGGCGTTGATTTTGGCGCAGATCCGTTCGCACTCGCTCGTCGGAATCCGTCCGGCCCGCCGGTCGGCGATCAAGCCGTCCTTGAGAGTGGCGAAGTTTCCCCGGGCGACGAGGTCGCCTTCCCGGACCTCGACATCCGAGCCCAGGGCCTCGAGGATTCCCCGGCCG
>JAAZPG010000018.1 GCA_012797375.1 Acidobacteriota bacterium | reverse complement strand
TCAACGGCGTGCCGGTCCCGGTTCTCTTCGGGGCCAAGCTCTACGGCAAGATCGGAGATACCAACCTGGCCCTGCTCGATGTCCAAACCCGGGCGGACGAAGGCCGGCCCGGCCTCAACTTCCTGGCCGCCCGGATGACCCAGAACATTTTCGCCCAAAGCAAGATCGGCTGGATTTTCACCAACGGCAGTCCCTCGGGCGAGAAAAATTCATTGTTCGGGGCGGACATCACCTTCAGCTCATCCACGTTTCTTGGAAACAAGAACATCATGCTGGCCGCCTGGGGAGCCTACAACTGGACCGAGAGGAAGGACGGCCGGCATCACGGCTTCGGCTTCCGGGCCGACTATCCCAACGATCTCTGGAACATCCAGACGACCTACGCGTACTACGGAGACGCCTTGAATCCCGGCATCGGGTTCATGATGCGCCGCGGCATTCAAACCGCCTTCGGACGTCTTTCGTTCCAGCCGAGGCCGGCCGCGGGATTCCTCGGGGCTCTCGTCCGGCAATTCTTCTTCACCGCCAGCGCCGATTATTATTGGGACTTGGCCGGGAACCTCGAAACGCGCCGGCTGACCGCTTCGCCGTTCGGGTTCCAGACAGAAAGCGGCGAGCGGATCACGTTCGAAATCGAATCGAACCGCGATGTCCTGCCCTATGATTTCGAGATTTCCAGGGGAATCGTCCTTCCGGCCGGGGCTTATGATTTCACCAAGACCAGGCTCGAATTCTCCACGTCGGCCCGCCGCTCCGTGGCTGTCTCGGTCCATTACAATTTCGGCCCGTTCTATTCGGGCCGCTACAACGACTTCAACGCCGGCTTGACGGTCAAGGTCGACGGGTTCGTCAACCTCTCCTTCAGCACCAACCTCGTCCGCGGTTTCCTGGCTCAGGGCGACTTCAGCCAGAACGTTTACGAGGTCAAGGCCGACTTTTTTCTCTCCCCCGACCTCGGCTTGATGAATTACATCCAATACGATGATGTTTCCCGCCTGCTGGGATGGAGCAGCCGCCTGCGGTGGAGGATCTCCCCGGGAAACGAAATCTACGTGATATACAACAAGAACTGGGAGCGACGCTGGGATCCGGCCTCGCGTTTTTTGCCGTCCGAGGAGCGGGGCGTCCTGAAGCTTTCGCTCTCGATCCGGCCGTAAGGCCGGACCCGGCTTTTCCAAAGGTCCGCCCGCTGGTACAATGGTCCCGGCCGCCGCCGGAGGTTTTCATGAAATCCGTTTGCCGCCGTTTTCTTTTCAGGGCGATTCCCTTGGCTCTTCTGGCCGGGGCCGCCTCCGCCCAGGACATCCTTCCCCCCGGCGGATTCGTCCGCGGCTGGGAAGCCGCCGGCCGGCCGCGCTCCTTCATCGAAAAAGACTTGTTCAACCATATCGACGGCGGGGCGGAGCTTTTCCTGGAATTCGGCTTCGCCCGGCTTCTCGTCCAGCCCTATGCCGGCGGGGGAAAGGACGAGCTCGTTCTCGAGGTGTACGAAATGACCGAACCGGCGGCCGCCCTGGGCATTTACCTGATGAGCGCCGGGCGGGAAACGCCGTGGCCGGAGATCCCGGCCCGCAATTCGAGCGAGGAGGCGCAGATCGTCGCGGTCAAGGGGAGGTATTTCCTCAAGGTCGAACATTACGATTCGGGCCCGGGTCTTCGTCCGGCGATGATCGCCTTGGCCCGGAATGTCTTGTCCCGCATCCCGGACGTTCCCCTGGAGAATCCGTTCGCCGCCCTCCCGGAAGACGGCCGCGTCGCCGGAAGCGAGCGCTTGATCCGGGGTCCGGTCGGCCTCCAGCCGTACTATTCCTTCGGGGAAGGGGATATCCTCGGGTTGGAGGGGAGGACGTTCGCCTTCCTGGCCGATTACCGGGACGGCGATGATCCGCCGTTCACCCGTCTTGTCGCGGATTACCCGTCGCCGGAGGCGGCCGATGGAGTCCTGCGGAACCTCCGGGCCCATCTCGATCCCTATCTCAAGATCATCGCCGAGTGTCCGGGCGGGGGATTCGATTTCTCCGATTTCCAAGGGAAATACGGACGGGTGGAGCGGGCGGAGGCCCGTCTT
>JAAZPG010000172.1 GCA_012797375.1 Acidobacteriota bacterium | reverse complement strand
GCCCCCTCGGCCGAGGAAGGCGGGGGCGTCCGCATCATCATCGCGGCCATTTCCTTGGTTGAGGTCCGGCCGGTCTTGATCGCTTCAATCGCTTGGGCGGCCGTGAATTCCGGCGGAGCGCCGGACGTTTTCAGGAAGGCGGCGATCTTCTCTTCGCCCAGGGCGATAAACTCCTCGCCGGTCATCTTCTCCAGCTCGCCGGGAGCGAGGCCGGGAGCGGCTTTTTCCTCCCTCGCTTCGGGCAGAGTCCAGAAGTCGAGAGCGAACGAGGGCAGGCCCAGATGATAATAGGCGTACAGCTCGAACGAGCCGTCCTTGTCGGCCGCGGGGGCGAGACGCTTTTCATCGAGCCGGGCGGCCTTGAGGAATTCCTTGTACTTGTCCGAGAGCTCCGCGTAAAATTTCAAGTCCTCGGGCAGCGGATTCACGGCCGCCCCCAGGCCGAGAAAGCTCGCGATCAACGAGACATCCACCGTCATTCCCTCGGGAAGGGAGGCTTTGGCCAGCTCCAGGAGCTCCTCCATGGTGTAATCCTTGTCGGGGTCGGCGTTGATGAACCCGGCCATGTCCTTGGGAACCCGAATCCGGTTCAGATCGGCGTCCCCGCGCCGGCCGCCGGGCGGAGGATTCAAGCAGAAATTAGCTCCGCCGAAGACGACGGCCAGGCCGATTTCCTTGTGCTCGTTCACGAACTTGAGGACGGCGAAGCTTTCCTCCTCGCTCCCCGGCCACAAGCCCGAACCGGGCTTGAAAGCGGCGAACAAGTGGGGAAACTGGACGCCGATGTTCACTCCGCCGGGAGGATCCTCGTTGTACGCGCCGTCCCGGTCGTTGTCCAAGCCCTCGGGGAGAAGCTTGTAAATCCCCTGCTCGCCCTTGGCCCAATCAGCCTTCTTCAGGAGGCGGGGCTGGCCGGGCGCGGGGAGCCACTCGCCGCCGGGGTCCACAATCCGCATCGTCGTGATAAGACCGTCGCCGTCGAGATCCTCGGGGCCGTCCTCGTCGACGTCGTCATCCATGTCGTCGTTCCACGGCCGGCCGTTGCCGGGATCGGCCCAAAGCGGCTTGGCGAAAAAGCGGGCGGCCGCGTCGGGATTGGGACAACCCAGGACGTACCAGGTCAGATCCCGGCGGACCTCGGGCTTGTCGACGATCCGCCCGACGAGGTACAAGGCCGCCTCGCCGGCCAGCGGATGGAGGCCTTCAAAATCGGCCCCGACGAAAACAGCGGGAAGCGTTTTCACCGTCCGGCCGGCCTCGGGACCCAGCTCGATCACCAGGACCTCGCGGCCGCCGGGACTTTCGGCCAGCTCATGGATCTTGACGAAGTCCGGGTGGGAGCGGGCCAAATCGCGGAAGGCCGCGGCCATTTCCGCGGGCGGATGGTAGCGGTCGAACGCCACCTGGGCGGAAAGGGGCGGGACGGTCAGCACGGCGGCCATCAGGGGAAGGAAAAAGCGGAGGCGTTTCATCGTCACCTCGTGATCGGATCATTCAAAATCGGCTTTCCCCGAAAGGAAAGAGGGAAGATTACATCATCAAATCCGGAGACACAACACCAATTCCCCTTATTTCCTCGCCGGCCCGGTCGGAGGGCGGGAAAATAAGCAAGGCGGGCGGGGAATGAGGGAAATGGGGATTGAGTCTCTTTAATAGACTAGAGGACGGCTTTTTCGGAACGGACGGAAGCCCCGTAAAACAAGCCCGCCAGCCGGTCGAAGTCCCCCGGATC
>JAAZPG010000171.1 GCA_012797375.1 Acidobacteriota bacterium | reverse complement strand
GGGCGTCTTGATCGCCTGGGTGCTTCCGATGAGCGCCGGGCTCGTCGGGGATGTCCGTCCCAAGGGATCCGCCGGACCGGCGTCCGGATTCGACCCGAACGGGACGTACGCGCCCGGAGAAGTGTTGATCAAGTTCAGGCCCGAAATCCCCCCGGCTCACCGGGCCGCCGCCATGGCCGTTCAAAGAGTCCGGGCGATCGGCCGGATCGCCGCCCTGGACGTGTACCGGGTCCTTCTTCCGGAAGGAACCGCCGTCGAGGAGAAAGCGGCCGCCTTGGCCGCCGATCCCCGCGTCCTGTACGCCGAGCCGAATTACATCGGACGGGCGTCGGTCACGCCGAACGACAACCTGTTCAAGTATCAATACGCCCTGTCCAACATCGGCCAATCGATCGGCGACGTTCCGGGGAGCCCCCAGGGAAAGACCGGGGCCGACATCAAGGCCACCCAGGGCTGGGAGGAATCCCGGGGCGACGCCGCGGTCACGATCGCGATCGTCGATTCCGGCGTCGAGCTGACCCATCCCGATCTGGTCGGAAAAATCGTCGGCCCGGGCCGTGATTTCGTCAACGACGATTACGACGCGTCCGACGACCTGTACCACGGCACGGCGGTCGCCGGCATCGCCGCCGCCTCCACCGACAACGGCGAGGGCATCGCCGGGGTCGGCTGGAACGCCATGATCCTGCCGGTGAAAGTGTTGAACGACCAGGGAACGGGAACGGTCTCCCAAGTCGCCGACGGGATCGTCTGGGCGGCCGGCCAGGGCGCCCAGGTGATCAACCTCAGCCTCGGATTCAACGACGTCAGCCAGGTGCTGTTCGACGCGGTCGCCTATGCCTCCGACCAGGGCTGCGTCCTCGTCGCCGCGGCCGGCAACAACGGCGGCCCCGTCCAGTATCCGGCGGCCTACAATGATTACGTCCTGGCCGTGGCCGCGACGGATTACAACGACGACGTCTGGGAAGGCTCCAACGCCGGACCCGAGGTGGACGTGGCCGCCCCGGGCGTGTCGATCCTGACGGCCGTGCCGACGTGGTTTCTCGGTTCCGGTCCTTTGCCGTACAGCCGGTTCGACGGGACGTCGATGGCCGCCCCCCATGTCTCCGGGCTCGCGGCCATCCTGAAAAGCCTGAAACCCTGGCTGACGGCCGCCCAGATCCGGGAAATCATCCGTCTCAGCGCCGACGACGTCAACGCGGCGACGCTTCCGGGGATCGACGACTCCATCGGATGCGGCCGGATCAACATGGCCAAGGCCCTGGTCCCCCTGAAGCTCGAAGCCGGCCGTCCCTGAGTCCTCCGCCGAATGATCAAGTACCTCCGCCTCCGCAACCTGGCCACGATCGAGGATATCCGGATTGATTGGGAGAACGGATTTTCCGTCCTGACCGGCGAGACGGGGGCGGGAAAATCGATCATCATCGACGGGATCCGCCTCGTCTGCGGTGAAAAAGGATCGGCGGATCTTGTCCGGGCCGGAGCCGCCGAAGCCTCCGTCGAGGCGATCTTCGACCGGCCGGCCGGCGAGGAGGGCGAAGGCGACCTCATCCTCCAGCGGCTTCTCGCCGCCGGCGGAGGCAAGGCCTACCAGGACGGAATCCTGGTTCCCTTGAAAAGGCTCAAGGAAACGACGGCCGGCCTCATCGACGTGTACGGCCAGAACGATCATATCTTCCTGCTTCAGATCGAAAGCCATCTCGCCTACCTGGATCAGTTCGCCGGGACGATCCCCCTGCGCGAGGAAACCGCCCGGGCCGCCCGGGAGCTGCGCGGCCTGGCCCGGCAGAAAGAGGAATGGACCGCCCGGGAGCGGGAGCGCGGCCAGCGGCTCGATTTCCTGGAGTTCCAGATCGCCGAGATCGAAAAAGCCGGGCTCCGCCCCGGCGAGGAAGAGGAGC
>JAAZPG010000170.1 GCA_012797375.1 Acidobacteriota bacterium | reverse complement strand
CGAGCTTCTCGGCGACGGCCGGCTCGTAATTCCTCTCCAGATACGGGACCAGCCGGCGCCGGACGTCATTGCGGAGAAAAGCCGGGTCGCGGTTGGTTTCGTCCTCGCAGGGAACGATCTTCCGGGCCCGGAGGAACGCTTCGATCTCCTTGCGCCGGGCCTCGATCAGGGGGCGGATGATCAGGCCTTCGCGGATTGGGGCGATGCCGGCCAAGCCGCGCGGCCCGCTCCCGCGGAGGATTCGCATCAGGACGGTCTCGGCCTGGTCGTCGAGCGTGTGGCCGGTGGCGATTCGGGCCGCGCCCGTTTCAACCGCCGCCCGGCATAAAAAATCGTACCGGAGGCGGCGTCCGGCTTCTTCCAGGTTCCAGCCGTGCTTGCGGGCGGCGGCCCGGACGTCCTTCTTTTCATAATGGAAGGGAAGGCCGAAAGACGCCGCCAACTCATGAACGAACCGGGCGTCCCGGCCGGAAGAAGCCCGCAAGCCGTGGTCGAAATGGGCCACGGCCAGGCGGAAAGAGAACTCCGTCCGCAGATCGTGCAAGACATGGAGAAGGGCGGTCGAGTCCGCCCCGCCCGAGCAGGCCGCCAGGATCAGGTCCCCGGGAGCGGCCAGGCCGCGGCGGAGGATCGTCCGGCGGACCATCGAAACGAGACCGGGCGTTCGGCTCACCGCCTTCCTCCCCGCCGCGATCCGCTTCCCGGCGCCGGTGAGCGCTTCTCCCATTTCCTTTATCCCGCCTTATTTCAAATAATCAAGGATTCTCATCCCTCGATGATTGTCTCTTCGATACGGGCCATAAGCATTTCCCTCCCAACGAGTCGATCGGACCGCCTTCGCTCCGCGACCGAAGCCGTCTCGACTCATGAATGACCCAGGGTGGCTCGTTTCCTCCGGACCTATTTTAACACGGCGGGGCGTCTTCAACCGCGGGGCGGAAAAGCAAGAAGGGAAATGAAGTGGCGGCGCAGGGATTTGAACCCCGGACTCTGCGGATATGAGCCGCATGCTCTGACCAACTGAGCTACGCCGCCTGGGGGACCAAATTCTAGACGAACCGGCCGGCCAAGTCAATGAAAGGCTTGCTCTTGCGCGCCGGGCGGCCCGTTCAAGCCGGCAAGCAACCGCGGACCGCTCGACGGCCCGGCCGAACGCCGGCCTCGAGCCCGGGGGATTGCTTTCGCTTGTCATCCGAATCGGCGGCTTGGGCGGAAAACATCCGGGCCGGATCGCGGCCCGCGTCTCCGCCGACGGCCGGCCCCGAACCGAGCCGAGGCTCCATGACGAACCGGGTGGAATATCTCATCATCCGACATCCCGAAACGTCATCGAGCCACGATTTGTTTGACTCCGGCCGGCGGCAGTGGTAGAAAAAAAGGAACTGATTCGCGCATGGAGGTTTTCATGTTGAAGAAAGACTCCCTGAAAGCCGGCGCGGCCGTCCTCTTCGCCCTTCTCCTCGCGCCCCTGTTCCTCCCCGCTCAAACATCGCCCGAAGCATTCCTGGGCTTCAAGATCGGCGCCGACCGCAAGCTGGCCGACTACGAACAAATCCAGGCCTATTTCAAGAAGCTGGCCTCGGAATCGCCGAAGATCAGGATCGAGACCATCGGGACCTCCACCCTGAAGCGGCCGATGATCATGGCCGTCGTCACGGCCGAGGAAAACATGGCCCGGCTGGATGAATACAAAGCGATTTCCGCCAAGCTTAAGGATCCACGGACCCTTCCGGCGGCCGAAGCGGAGAAGCTGGCCCGGGACGGCAAGGTCATCGTCCTCGTCACGTGCAGCCTCCACGCCACGGAGATCGCCGCCTCCCAGATGTCGATGGAGCTGGCCTATAAATTAGTCACCGGGGATACGCCCTTCGACGCCGCGGCCGTCCTCCGGGACGTCATTTTCCTCCTCGTCCCGACGTCCAATCCCGACGGCAACCAGATGGAAGTCGACTGGTACAAGAAAAACCTCGGGACCAAGTTCGAGGGCGGGGACATGCCCTGGCTCTACCATCATTACGCCGGCCACGACAACAACCGCGACTGGTTCATGTCCAACCTCAGTGAAACGCGGGCCGTCAACCAGGTTCTTTATCACGACTGGTTCCCCCAGATCCACCTCGACCAGCACCAGATGGGGTCCGACGGAGCCCGTCTCTTCATCCCCCCGTTCATGAATCCTCCCGTCCCGAATGTCCAGCCGCTCGTCTGGCGGGGCGTCAACCTGCTTGGCGCCAACCTGGGCTACGACCTCCAGAAAAACGGCTTCAAGGGCGTCGTTCACGGCCGGAGCTTCACCGGCTGGTACATCGGAGCCTGCGACGACACCTCCTGGCTCCACAACATTCTCGGCCTGCTGAGCGAGATGGCCTCGGTCGGGCTGGCCACGCCCCTCTTCATCGAGCCCACCGAAATCCCGACATCCTACACGCAAAAGCGGATCGAGTTTCCCGATCCCTGGCCCGGCGGCTGGTGGCGCCTGCGGGACATCGTCGATTACGAGCTGACGCTTTCCCTGAGCCTCCTTCGTACGGCCTCCTTGTATAAAGAGGAATTCCTGCTCAACACCTACCGGATGAACAAGCACTCCGTCGAAACCGTCGAGACCGGACAGCCGTACGCCTTCGTTGTTCCGGCCGTCCAGCCCGACCCCCCCACGATGCTCAAGATGCTCGACGTCCTTCAAATGGGGGGCGTGGAAATCCACCGGGCGAAGAAGGAATTCCGGGCCGGCAACCGCGTCTACCCGGCCGGATCCTTCGTCATCCTCATGGCCCAGCCCAACAAGCCGTTCGCCTGGGCCCTGCTCGAACGGCAGAAGTATCCCGATATCCGTGAATACGCGGGCGGGCCGCCCGCCGTCCCCTACGACAACGCCGGCTGGACTCTGCCGCTGCAGATGGGCGTCGCCTGCGAGGAAATCGGCAAGCCGTTTGCGGCCGAGCTCGAAAAGATCGACCGGACGCCGTCCCCGGATATCGTCGTCCCCGGCGAGGCGACGCCCTGGCTGGTCTTCGATTGCCGGACGAACGCCTCCTACGCGGCCGTCTTCGCCCTGCTCAAGGACAAGGCCGAAGTCCACCGGTCCAAGGGCAAGATCATCGGGTCCGGTTTCGAGGCCGCGCCGGGCAGCTTCATCGTCAAGAACACGCCGGCCGTCCAGAAGGCCCTCCCGGCGCTTTTGGAAAAGCTGCGTCTTTCCGTCCATCCGCTCGCCGAGGCGGACGCTCTTCCGAAGTCGGTCCTCAAGAATCCGCGCATCGGCCTCTACCAGTCCTGGTGGTCCAGCCAGGACGAGGGCTGGACGCGCTATATGTTCGACGACCTGGGAGTCCCCTACACCACCCTCCACAACGCTGATTTCAAGGCGCCGAAGGCGGGCAAGGCGAAGGAGCCGGCCAAGGTCGACCTCAAGGCCCGGTTCGACGTCATCGTCTTCGCCGGCGAACCCTACGACCTGATCAAGACGGGCAAGGTCGATCCCGCCTCGCCTTGGGCCCGGTGGTTCTCTCCGCTGCCGCCCGAGTACGAGGGCGGCCTGGAAAAGGAGGGGATCGACAACCTCAAAGCTTTTGTCGAGGACGGCGGGATCCTCGTCACCCTGAACGAAGCGTGCAAGCTGGCCCTCAAGGATTTCGAGCCGCCCGCCCGCGACATCTTAGACAAGGCCGACCGGACTAAATTTTTCTGCCCGATGTCGATTCTGAAGATTTCCGTCGACAACGCGACGCCTCTCGGGTACGGAATGCCGGAGACGGCGGCCGCGGTCTTCAGCGGGAGCCCGGCTCTGGAGACTTGGATTCCCCAAACGGCCGATTGGGACCGGAAGGTCGTGGCCAGTTATCCCGAAGAGGATCTCCTGCTCAGCGGGTGGATCATGGGCGAGGAGACCATCGCCCGGAAGGCGGCCGTGGTCGACGCCCCGCATAAAAAGGGGCGCGTCGTCCTGATCGGCATCGCCTGCCAGTCCCGGGCCCAATCGCACGGGACATACAAGTTTCTCCTCAATTCGCTGCTTTATCCGGAGATGCCCTGAGAGAGACGCCGCAAACGAACGAGAATTTCGGCCTCACGATTAAAACGGGATGCGGCGATCGAGAGGAGACCGAGGGTCGACTCGGCTCCTGACGGGTGCCGCTGTCTTCTCGCTGGTTTCCCCTCGAGGGAAGAGGCCTGAAGAACCCGGCCGAGCGGGGAGCCGTCTCGGAGATCCCGATGATCGGAGCCTCGCTTCGGCCGGGACCGGAAATCACCGGGGAGGCGGAGAACGGCGTCGCCCGGCTTGCTTCGATTCCGGCTTCATCCGCCGGATGCGCTCGAAGCCGCTGACGCAGACATAGTCCAGGCGCCCGTCCTTTTCGACGTCGTCCAGGAGCAGGTTCAGGCCGAGGACGTCGCTGGCGATATGCCCGGCGATGACCACGTTGATCCCGGCCTTCCGGGCGTTCGCCAAATGCTCCTCGGACATGTGCATCCCGACGATCGTGCTCACCCCGCCGGAAACCAGGTTGTCGAAGATCTCCTTGGCTCCCTCGGTCCCGCCGGTCATGTCGACGAAGATCTTCCCGCAGGAATGGGAGTCCTTGCCGTTGATGATCTTCGGCGGAGCCTGGAGGCGGAAGGACCTCTCGTATTCGGGGATCGCCCGGAGCAGACGAACGAGATCCTTGAGCCGGGACGGTTTTTTCGCCGCGAACAGTTTCGTCAGGTAGTTCGTCACGCAATTGTCGGCGACCGTGTGGAGGCATATGAGGGGCAAGCCGAGGGCCCGGGCCAGGTCCATCGTTCGAGTGGCGTTGGCCGGCAGAAGCCGCCGCTCCACTTCCTCGATCCGCTTGTCCATCAACTGCTCGGCGACGGAGACCGTCACCCCGTGGAGCGCCAGCAGCCCGGCTTGCAGGCGCATCACGTCGTACATCCGGTACTGGGCCGGACCCAGGGGGTGATGGCTTAAAACCAGGTCGATCTTCGGACCGGCCGGCTCCCGGTTGAGGGAACGGGCCAGATGGAGCTCGCCGCCGTCGATATCGATCCCGGCGAGGATCCGGCGGACCGGCGTCTCCGGATCGCCGGTCAGCAGGCGCGTGTCGGCATAGGGATTGAACAGGCGGTCCCGATCGAAGAATTCCTTGTCCTCCGCGGCGGCGCCCTTGTACTCCTCGGCCGCCTCGGCCAAGAGGCGGTCGATTTCCTTCTTCCCCCGCAGGTCGGCCGCGATCCCCGCGGCCACGGCCTTCCGATAAAACCGCCCGATGTTCATGATTCCTTTCCCTCCCCGGCGGCCGCGGCCGCCGTTTCGGCCTTGCTCGTCCATAGGCGGTTGACCACCCGGATCAGGACGAGGCCGCAGGCGACGAAAACCACACCGAGGATCGCGGCGTAATTCCACCGGCCGTACAGGATGTTGCCCACCAAAAACAGGGCCGACCAGATCACCGCGCAGCCCGTGCTCCACCCGACGAGGGCCAAGGGGATGCTTTCATGGGTCCCCCGGCCGCCGCCGGCGGCCGGTCCGGCCTCGGCCCGGACCGCCTTCCACCCCGGCCCGAACGGACGGACTTTCTTGTAGAAATCGAGGAGCGTTTTCTTGTCGGTCCGCGGGCCGAGGAAAGCCGTGGCCACCCAGCAGACCGTCGTCACGGCGACCGTGATCATCAGGGCGTAATGGGTCGGGACGACGGTTCCGGCCCGGCGCAGGACGAGCAGGCCGATGGAGACGAGGAACGAGCTGACCATGGCCACGACCTCGCACCACGCGTTGACCCGCCACCAGAACCAGCGGGCCAAGTACAGCAAGCCCGTCCCGGCCCCGACTTGGAGGATGATGTCGAAGCTGTCCTTGGCCGTCTCCAGGACGAAGACCAGGGCGCTGGAGGCGAAAAACAGGAAGATCGTGGCCATCCGGCCGACCAGGACATAATGCTTTTCCGTGGCGTCCCGGCGGAGAAAGCGCCGATAAAAGTCATGAACGAGATAGGAGGCCCCCCAGTTGAGATGAGTCAGGACGGTGGAGGAGTTGGCCGCGATCAAGCCGCCGATGATGAGGCCGAAGAAGCCGATCGGCATGAACTTGAACATGGCCGGATAGGCGATGTCATGCCCGAGAAGCGTCGGATCGAGCCCCGGAAAGGCCGCCTGGATGTCGGCCAGGTTGGGGAAGACGACCAGCGAACAAAGGGCGACCAGGATCCAGGGCCAGGGCCGCAGGACGTAATGGGCGAGGTTGAAAAAGAGGACCGCGCCCAGCGAGTCCTTTTCCGACTTGGAGGCCAGCATGCGCTGAGCGATATAACTGCCGCCGCCGGGCTCGGCCCCCGGATACCAGACCGACCACCACTGGACGGCGAGGGGCATGATGAACACGGCCAGGGCGATGTCCCAGTGGTTCTTGAAATCCGGGAGCATGCTCAGGTAGTTCAATCCCCCCGGCCCGGCCTTGGCCGAGACGGCCGTGATCATCGCCGGCAGCCCGCCGACGTGCCGGACGGCGAAGTACGCCACCGAGACGACCGCGGTCATCATGACGAAGAACTGGATCATGTCGATGACCAGAACGCCCCACAGGCCGGAGAAGGCGGCGAAAAACAGGTTCAAGAGGCCGACGATGAGCAGCGTCTCGAAGCGGTTGAGGCCGAACAGCAGGGCGGCGATCTTGCAGGCGGCCAGATTGACCGTAGCCATGATCATGCAGTTGAAAAAGAGGCCGAGATAGACGGAGCGGAACCCGCGGACGACTCCGGCGGCCTTGCCGGAATAGCGGACTTCGTAGAACTCCAGGTCGGTCATCACCCCCGACCGGCGCCAAAGGCGGGCGAAGAAGAAGACGGTCGCCACCCCGGTCAGGGTGAAGGCCCACCAGACCCAGTTGCCGGCCACGCCGTTGCGGCGGACGATGTCCGTCACAAGGTTGGGCGTGTCGCTCGAAAACGTCGTCGCGACCATGGAAATGCCGGCCAGCCACCACGGCACGGCGCGGCCGGAGACAAAGAACTCCGCCGTGCTTCGGCCGGCCCGGCGGCCGTAGAACAGGGCCGGGATATAGCAGAGGAGAGTCGAGCCGACGATGACGATCCAATCGAGGGGAGCCAGGCGCATGGGATTCCTTCCTTAAGGCGGGAATGGAGGCCGCGGCCAGGGCCTCATGAAAGACCGAACGAGCCCGGCCAAACGCGCCCCTATTTGACCGCGTCCAGGCCCGTCACCTGGAGGACAAGACCGCTCCAGCCCAGGCTTTCCTTCTCCGGAGGGAAGAAGAAGACGGCCGGGATTTCATCGCGGTTGAGGGGCAGGTCATTCAGCCGCGCCCGGTGCCGGGCCGTCCAGCCGGAGCCTGCCTTCCCGTCCCCGAGCTGATTCCGCCCGGCCGCGGCCGCGTTCAAGACATGACCGACGAAACGCTCCAGCTCCTTGTAGTAAGCGACCCGGTCGAACGACCACAGCGAGGAAAACGAGCCGTAAGCCCGGACGGCTTCGTCCCGGCGCTTGAGCGCTCCCTCAAGACCCTCGACTCCGGCCAGGCGCTCATACTCCGCCGGGTTTTCGTCCGCGGCCTGGCCGAAATAAAGCCGGACGTCCTCCTCCCCGGCCTCCTTCCCGGGCCCGGCCCTGAGGCTGAGAACGACAAGATGGTCGGTTCCCACGAGCCGGAGAAGAGTGCAGGGCGGAACCTGGACATACCGTCCCGGCGAGAGGTTGATCGAACGAAAACCTTTGCGAACGTCGTGCAGCTCGAGCCGTCCGGTCCCGTTCATGACGTAGAATCCCTCGTCCGTCACGGCCCGCATGTACGGCGCGCCGGAAAAAAGGCCGTCGGGTCCCGGCCGTTGGTCGTACACCGTGATCCGGGCCAAGCCGATGCCCCCGACGATCCCCTCGGCTTTTCCCGCCGGGCCGGAGTCCCGGCAGGCCGCGAGGAAAAAAGCCGAAACCAGAACCGCTCCGATCCTCAGGGCCGCGTGTTTCATGGAAACCTCCCGTCCGGGGAATCATAATCGGAGGAGGCCGTTCCGTCAACGTCGGCGGCCCAAGCGCCCCTCGGGGGCGATCTTCAGCCGAGAATCCGCCGGGACTTCCGAATCCCCTCGCGGAAGTCCTGCTCTGATTCCAGCGGCGGTTCCTTCCGCCCGGTCGAACGGCTCGCCGACTTCTTGCCGGGGCGCTCGTTTTGTTTCGTCCCTGATGCCCCATCCGGGCCCGGGAGCCTATAAAAAAAGCCCCCTCCCCGCGAAGGGAGGGGGCGGGACGGGTTTTCCCGGGAGCGCGGTCAGGAGGCGACCTTGGCTCCCGTGTGGAACAGGAAGAAGGAAAACGTATCGGCCGTGATCTCGATGCCCTTCGTCAGGTTGGACGATCCGTGGCCGCTTCGGGTTTCGATCCGGATCAGTACGGGCTCCGGGCCGGCCTGGCATTTCTGCAAGGCGGCGATGAACTTAAACGAATGGGCCGGGACGACGCGGTCGTCGTGGTCGGCCGTGGTGACGAGCGTCGCCGGGTAGCGGACGCCGGCCTTGAGGTTATGGAGAGGCGAATACTTGTAGAGGTAGGCGAAATCCTTCTCGTTGTCGCTCGATCCGTATTCGACGATCCAGCCCCAACCGACGGTGAACTTGTGGAATCGGAGCATGTCCATGACTCCGACGGCAGGCAGGGCGACCCTGAAGAGATCGGGTCTCTGGGTCATGCAGGCGCCGACCAGGAGACCGCCGTTGCTCCCGCCCTCGATGCCGAGCCGTTCCGGCGAGGTATATTTTTCAGCGATCAAGTACTCGGCCGCGGCAATGAAGTCGTCGAAAACGTTCTGCTTGTTGCCGAGCATGCCGGCCTTGTGCCACGTTTCGCCGTATTCCCCCCCGCCGCGCAGGTTGGGCTCGGCGAAGACGACGCCGTTCTCGAGCAAGGCGATATGGGCCGGAGAGAAGGAAGGCTGGAGGCTGATGTTGAAGCCGCCGTAGGCCGTCAGGAAGCAGGGATTGCCGCCGTCCAGGGCCAGGCCTTTCTTATGGACGATGAACATCGGCACCTTCGTCCCGTCCTTGCTGGCGTAGAAGACCTGCTTGACCGTGAAATCCTCGGGATTGAATTTCACCTCGGGCTTGCGGAAGACCTCCGAAGCTCCCGAGGCGATGTCGAACTTGAAAATCGTCGTCGGATAGTTGTAGGAGGTGAACGTGTAAAAAACGACCCGGTCGTCCTTCCAGCCGCCGAATCCGCCCGCTGAACCGAGGCCCGGAAGGGCGACTTCCCGAATCAGGGCTCCGTCCGGCTCATGCTGGAAGACCTTCGTGCTGGCATCCTTTAAATAGGAGCAGAAAAGCTTCCCCCCGGCCATCCCGGCCCCGCTCAACACCTCGAGCTTTTCCGGGATGATCGTCGTCCACTTGTTCTCGGCCGGCTCCCGCGGGTCGACGAGGACGATCCTGGCGTTGGGCGCATGGAGGTTGGTCTGGACAAGAAACTTGTCCCCGATGTTGTCCAGGACATAGCTGTCCGCTTCGAACCCGGGGATGAGGAGGGAAAATTCCGTCCCGGGCGCTTCGAGGGATTTCCAGTACAACTCCGTTCCCGACGTTCCGGCGCTGACCGTCAGAAAGGCGTATTTCTCGTCCTCGCTGACGCTGACCGAGAAGTAGAGAAGCGGATTCTTCGTATCCTGGTAGACAAGGATGTCCTTTTCCTGGGGATCGCCGAGCTTGTGATAGAACACCTTCTGGAACTCGTTCTTGGCCGTCAGCTCCCCGCCGGCCGGGGGCTGGTCATAACGGCTGTAGAAGAATCCGTCCTTCCACCAGGCGGTTCCGGAGAATTTCACCCAGCGGATCCGGTCGGGAAGCTCGGCTTTCGTGGCGATGTCCATCACCCGGATCTCGCCCCAATCCGATCCGGCTTCTCCGCGCATGATCGCCATTTTCGTCTTGCAGCCGGAGGGACCGAGGAGATAGATTTTGATGGTTCCATCGGCCGAAAGCGCGTTCGGATCGATGAACACCTCGGGCGTCCCCTCGAGGCCTTTCTGGATATAGATGACGGACTGGTTTTGAAGCCCGTCGTTCTTGGAGAAGAAATAATGCCCGCCGACCCGGAACGGCGCCGAATACCGGGGATAGTTGTAGATATCCATCAGCCGCTTCTTCAGCGCCTCGCGGAAGGGGATCTGTTCGAGATGGCCGAACGTCACGGCGTTCTGGGCCTTGACCCATGCCTCGGTCTCGGCCGAACGGTCGTCTTCAAGCCAGCGGTACGGGTCGGCGACTTTCGTCCCGAAATAATCATCGACCTGGTCGACGGTCTTGGTCACGGGGTAGGTCATCTTTTTCGCCTCTTGACTGAAGGCTCCGGCGGCCAGCGCCAGGGCGGCCGCCAAGCCCCACAGGATCATTCTCTTATTCATCAAAATCTCCTTGATGGACGGATATTTTTATTCTACCACTTTTTCGCCTTGGCGGGCTCCATCCGGCGCAGGTCCAGGCCGCGCTCGAAGGCGCCGATCCGGTAGAGACAGATTTCCCTCACCGACGACGGATGGTGGAGGACCTCCGAGAGCGACTGGTGACCGGCCGCCCAGACTCCGCCGCCCCGGATGACGGCCACTTTGTAATCATGCAGGCCGCGGATCAGGGCCTCCGGGCCGGCATCCGCCGGCAGGACGGGGATGACGAGATACTGGAAGCCGCCCTCGGCGTCCACCGGAACGATCCGGTCGGCCGCGGTCTTCTCGCCCGGGTACCGGAAATAAGCGTGAGCGTCCGCCTCCGGCAGCCAGCAATGCATAACCGTCTGAAAATCCGATTCGGCGTAGATCGCCTTATGAAGGGCCAGCTCGGGCGAGTCGGTTCCTTCCGGCCGGATCGGCCGCCGGCGCAGCGGCCCGGGAAGGCCGCGCGGCATCGACGCCTTCGGGGCGTACAGCAGATCGCCGACCCCGCGGACCGACATCGAACCGGTGTGGAACGGCGAGAGGAACGATTCGAAGATCCTGGCCCCGGCCTTGCGGAATTCCTTAAGGATTTCGGTCTCCTCGGGGAAATCGCAGGCCTCATCGTCCTCGACCGCGTAGGGATCGGGCGGCCGGACGAAGAAGTCCGAGGGCCGGGCGAGCATTCCGGCCCGAAGCCCTTCCACGTCCACCTTCAGCCGCCGGGCGGCGTTGACGACCTTCCCGGCGTTGTCGGCCGCGGCCAGAAGAAAAAAAGCCTCCTGGAGCGTCCGGCCCCGGGCGAACGTCCCATGGCCTTGGATCGTCGTCACCGGCCGGCCGGCCAGGCGCCACGGCACCGTTTCGGCCATCTCCGGCGAGCCGCTCGGCACGGCGAACCAGTCGACCGCCACCCGCTCCCCGAGGACGTGCCGGCCCAAGGGATCGATGGGAACGAAATCCGGCGGCCGAGCGGGCTTCGGCTCGTCGTCCAGGGTGGCGATCGCCAGCTCCTTCGTATGGGCGTGCATGGAGGCGCCGACGCCAGGGAGGCGGAGGATCCGCTGATGGATGTCGGTCTCGGAGGACGCCTTGTAGTAGCCGTAATCCGTTTCCGTCGCCGAAAGGAAGCAGATCTGCTCCGGCTCGAGATCGCCCTTCTGGGAACCGGCCGCGGTGATGACGATGACGTCGGATCCGTCCTCGCCCTTGACCTTGACGGCCATATTGCCGGAATGGCTGTCTTGGATGTCGGCCAGAAGGGACGCCCGTCCGACCGCCTGAAACAGCCGGAAGATCTCCTCGGTCGCGGTCCAGTTTCGAGGGCTCATGGCCGCCTCCCTTCGGGTGGATCGAGACGGCGCGGCGGCCTCGGCCCGGCGGCCGGACGGCCGTTCGCGTCCCAGCCGCGGACTTGGTAATAATCCCGGCGCATCCGCTCCTGGGTTTCCCGGCTGACGATCCGGTTTTCTCCGGCGACGACGACCGGCGATTCGGCGAACCGGGCCGGGAGCGCGTCGTCAGCTGGAACGGCCCCGGCCTCCAGGTTGAACAGGCGCTCAAGGTCGGCGATCCGGTTGGCGATCTCCTCGAGGCGGGCGACCGAAAAATCCATGCCGGTCGCCCCGGAGAGCATCCGCGACCAGGGATCGCTCCCGAAGGCGTACCCGGTGAAACGGCAGACGCCCAGGCTGTCCTGGAGGATTCCGATATTCTGCATGTTCCTAATGGCGATCGGGGACTGGAGGAGGCTGAAGCGGGGGATTTCCTTGGCCCCCCCGAAAAATGCCAGGGAAACGGCATAGCCGCCGCGAAGATGACAGGCTCCCGACGGCGAGGTCATGTAACCCAACGCTTGGGTGAACGAAGCCCGGGGATCGTATGCCGGGATCTCCATCCGTTTGACCGACATGGACGCCTCGGGATGGCCGCAGCTCGAGGCCAGCCGCCAGGATCCCTCGGCTAAAAGATCCCCCGGCCCCCGGCGATGGGCGACATCGACGGCCAGCCGCTCCAGGACGGCGGCGTTTCCGAAGCGCAGCCCCCGGCCGCCGTCGAAACCCGGCGGCAGGGCGCCGGCCTCGGCCAGCTCCATGGCGCAGGCGACCGTTCCGCCGAAGCTGATCGTGTCCAAACCCAGCTCGTTGCAGCGGTAATTGGCCGTCGTGATGGCCGCCAGGTCGTAGACGTCGCAGACCGGCCCCATCAGGACGACGGTTTCGTACTCCGGACCCTCTCCGGATTCGTCCGGCGATCCCGCCCGGACGATCCGGGTGCGGCGCTGACAGCCGATGGGACAGAGATGGCAGCCGGCGGCTCGCTCCAGAATGGTCCGGGCGATGGTTTCGCCCGAGATCCGCTCCAGGTCCTCGTCCCGGTGAGCGCAATCCTGGAAATTGCGGCGGGGCAGCATCCCGATGACGTTGATGAGCTCGACCAGGCCGGCCGTCCCGAGTTCGCGCAGGAGCCGCT
>JAAZPG010000169.1 GCA_012797375.1 Acidobacteriota bacterium | reverse complement strand
GGGGTCATCGACATCGGCGAAGGCCGGGTCATCGTCTTCAAGATCGAATCGCACAACCATCCCTCCTTCATCGAGCCTTTCCAGGGCGCGGCCACGGGCGTCGGCGGCATTCTCCGGGATATCTTCACCATGGGCGCCCGGCCGGTCGCCCTGATGGATTCCCTCCGCTTCGGGCCGCTCGATAATCCCAAGAACCGCTCGATCATGGAAGGGGTCGTCTCCGGCATCTCCTCCTACGGCAATTCCATCGGCGTGCCGACCGTCGGCGGCGAGGCCTGTTTCGACGAGGGCTATTCTCTGAATCCCCTGGTCAACGTCTTCTGCCTGGGCTTGGCCGAAAAGGACAAGATTTTCTACGCCCGGACCGAAGACGCCGGCAACGTCCTTCTCTACGTCGGGGCCAAGACCGGCCGCGACGGCATCCACGGAGCCTCGATGGCCTCCCAGGAATTCGGCGGGGACACTGAAGCCAAGCGGCCCAACGTCCAGGTCGGCGATCCGTTCAAGGAAAAGCTCTTGATGGAAGCCTGCCTCGAGGTCATGGAGCGGCGAATCATCGTCGGGATCCAGGACATGGGCGCCGCCGGGCTGACCTGCGCGGCCACCGAAATGCCGGCTAAATCGGGCAAGGGCGCGGCCATCGACCTCGATCGGGTCCCCCAGCGGGAAGAGGGCATGACGCCTTATGAGATCCTCTTGTCCGAATCCCAGGAACGGATGCTGATCGCCGCCCGGCCCGACCAGGTTCCGGCGGTCAAGGCGGCCTTCGCCAAGTGGGATCTCGACGCCGTCGAGATCGGCGCGGTCACCGGCGACGGCCGGCTCACGTGCCGCTTCCACGGGGATGTCGTCGTCGACGTTCCCGTCTCGGCCGTCGTCGACCTTTGTCCGGCCTACAAGCGGCCTTGGAAACGGCCGGCCGCCCCGGAGGCCCGGGCGGCCGGGCCCGTCCCCCCGCCCGCCGATTACGCCGACGTCCTCCGCCGGCTCCTTTCCTCCCCCACCATCGCCGGCAAGGAATGGATCTACGGCCAGTATGACCACATGGTTCTGACGAACACCGTTCTTCTCCCGGGCGCGGGGGCGGCCGTCCTCCGCATCCGCGGCTCGAAGAAAGGCTTGGCCATGACCCTGGACGGCAACGGCCGGTATGCGGCCCTCGATCCCCGGACCGGCGGAAAAGCCGCCGTCGCCGAGGCCTGCCGGAACCTGGCCTGCGTCGGGGCCCGGCCGATCGGGGTGACCAACTGCCTGAACTTCGGCAATCCCGAGAAGCCGGGAGTCATGGGGCAGTTCAAGGAGACCGTCGAGGGGCTGAGCGAAGCCTGCCGGGCCTTCGGCCTCGCCGTGACCGGCGGCAACGTCAGCTTCTATAACGAGACCGGCGCCGCGGCCGTCGATCCGACGCCCGTCCTGGGAATCGTCGGCCTCATCGAGGATATCGACCGGCTCGTCACCCCGGGATTCAAGGCCGAGGGGGACGCGGTCATCCTGCTGGGGGAAAACAAGGAGGAGTTCGGCGGATCGGAATATCTCAAGCTCATCCATGGAAAACGAGGCGCGGCGCCGCCGGCCGTCGATCTCGAGCGGGAAATCGCCGTCCACGAGACGCTCCTGGAAGCGATCGGCGCCGGGCTCGTCCGTTCCGCCGCCGATCCCTCGGAAGGCGGATTGGCCGTCTGCGCGGCCGAATGCGCCTTCCACAGCCCGGAAGGAACCGGCTGCGACCTGTCCTTTGAGACGGATCTCCGGCCCGACGCCGTTCTCTTCGGAGAAAGCCAAGCCCGGATCCTGTTGACCTCCCGCCCGGAAAACGCCCGGCGCGTCCTGGAGATCGCCGAAAAACGGGGCGTCCCCGCCCGGATCGTCGGGACAACGGGCGGACGCGCCCTCCGCTTCCGGGTCTCCGGCCGCCTTCTCGTCGATCTTCCGGTCGCCGAGGCCCGCCGGCTTTGGATGAACGCCATCCCCGATTTCTTCGCGCCCGCAAAGAGGCCCTCCTGAGACCGGCCGTGGGCACGCTGTATCGAGTCGCGAAACGATACGAAACGCCGTATTCCGACCCGATCCGCCTCGCCCGCGGAGCCCGGGTGACGATTCTGCCCCGGACGAGCGAATGGCCGGGCTGGGTATGGGGCCGCGGCGATGACGGGAAAACGGGCTGGGTCCCGGACGCCTATCTCCGCCGGGAAGGCGAAGAGGCTTTCTTAACCCGGGATTACGACGCGACGGAGCTTTCGGTCGAAGCCGGAGATACCATCCGCCCCCTCGGCGAGCTGGCCGGATGGGTTTGGGGAACGGACGACCGGGGGAAAACAGGCTGGGTTCCGAAAGACCATTTGGAGATCGACCCCCCCCGGGGGAAGGAGGGTCCCATGAGCGAGGAAGTCTTCCGCAGTCCCAAGAAACACGGCCGGATCATGGTGCTTCTTTCGGGCCGCGGCTCGAATTTCACGGCCATCGCCGACGCGGCCGCGGCCGGAAAGATCAACGCCGAGATCGCCCTCGTCTTCAGCAACAAGGAGGACGCGCCCGGCCTGGCCGCGGCCCGCGGGCGGGGGCTCCCGACGATGTCCTTGAGCCCCAAGGCTTTCGCCGACAAGGCGGCTTACGACCGGGCGATCCTCCGCGAGGTTGAAGCCCGGGGCATCGACCTGATCTGCCTGGCCGGCTACATGAAGGTCCTGACGCCGGAGTTCTGCGCCGCCTGCAAGAACCGCATCCTGAACATCCATCCGGCTCTTCTGCCGTCGTTTCCCGGCCTCAACGTCCAGCAGCAGGCGATCGACTGGGGCGTCCGTTATTCCGGCTGCACGGTCCACTTCGTCTCGGCGGAGGTCGACATGGGAGCGATCGTTCTGCAGGCCGTCGTCCCCGTTCTCCAAAACGACACGGCTGAAACCTTGGCCGCCCGCATCCTGGTCGAGGAGCACAAGATCTATCCCGAAGCGGCGCGCCTGTATTTCGAAGGCCGGCTCGAAATCCGCGGGCGCCGGGTCACGATCCTGTAATCGGACGAATCGCTTTCCATCCCTTTCTCCCTGGTGGAAACGCAGGCCTAAAACATCATCACCTCGTCGCCGCCGGCGACCCAAGCCGTCGATTCCGGCAGGCTCGACGTCTCCACTCCCTTGAAGTACGGCTGATTCTTGTGAAAGCCGCCTCTTGCCGGGCGGAATCGGCGAACCTTCACCGGGACGCCCCGGGCGATCAGGTCCTTGAGCGGGAAACCGGTTTCCGGCGGACGGCCGCGGGAGCGCCTCGGGCCGGCTCTCTTTTCCCGGCGGGCCTTTCGCGCCGCGGGCGTCACCTCGGAGCGTCGAAGAGCCTTTCTTTTTTCGCCCGGGGCAGGGACTTGACCGCGCACTCCCGGGCCAAGGCCTGGGACCGGCTGCCGCACTCCTCGCGGTAGACGAGCTCCACCGGCCGGCGGGGCCGGGGG
>JAAZPG010000168.1 GCA_012797375.1 Acidobacteriota bacterium | reverse complement strand
ACGCCGCCGCCCTGCGCCGGGAGCTTGGGCGGCGGGGGCCGGATATCCTGTCCGGAGCGGAAGGAGCCTCGGCCGCGGCCGCCGAAACGAGCGCCGACCTTGTCGTTTCGGCCATCGCCGGATTCAACGGCCTGCGGCCGACCCTGGCCGCGGTCCGGGCCGGAAAGACGGTCGCCTTGGCCAACAAGGAATCCCTTGTCGCGGCCGGCGGACTGCTCCGCCGGGAGGCCAAGAACAGCGGAGCGGTCTTCATTCCGGTCGATTCCGAGCACAGCGGGATTTTTCAATGTTTGGCCGGCATCGATCGAGGGGACATCCGGAGCGTCGTTCTGACCGCCTCGGGCGGCCCGTTTCTCCGTATCCCCCTGCGGGAGTTGCGCCGGAAGACGCCGGAAGAAGCCTTGGCCCATCCCCGCTGGACGATGGGCCGCAAGGTCACCATCGACTCGGCCACGATGATGAACAAGGGCTTGGAGCTGATCGAAGCCCGGTGGCTTTTCGACCTGGCCCCGGACATGATCCGGGTTCTCATTCATCCCCAGAGCATCGTCCACGCCTTGGTCGAGTTGCGGGACGGGTCGGTCCTGGCCCAGCTCAGCCGGACGGATATGCGCATCCCCATTCAATACGCCTTAACCTATCCCCGGCGCCGGGATGGATTCCTTCCGCCGCTGGATCTGGCCGCTTCCGGGCCGCTGGAATTTTCGTCTCCGGACGAGCGCCGGTTTCCGCTCCTTAAAACGGCCCGGCGGGTGATGGGAGAGAAGGACAGCGCCGCGGTGGCGATGAACGCGGCTAATGAAATCGCCGTCGAGGCCTTCCTTGGGGCCCGTCTCCGGTTCAACGGCATCGCCGAAACGGTGGAGGAGGCCTTGGCCGGCCTGCGGCCGCGCCGATTGGATTCCCTTGACGACATCATCGAAGAAGACCGCCGAATCCGGGAGCGGACGAGGCGGCGGATCGAAAAAAGGACATGACATGGGCACGATTTTCGGCACGATTCTCGCGTTTTTAATCGTTTTTGGCATTCTGGTTTTTATTCACGAATTCGGCCACTTTTTCGCGGCCAAGCTGGTCGGCGTCAGGGTGGAAGTCTTCTCCTTCGGCTACGGCAAGCGCTTGTTCGGGTTTAAAAAAAGCGGCACGGATTACCGGATCAGCCTCTTGCCCCTGGGCGGCTACGTCAAGATGCTCGGCGAGGGCCTGGCTGAGCCGGGCAAAATCCTGGAGCCGGATGATTTCATGGCCAAGAACCGTCTCCAGCGGTTCCTCGTCTTCGTGATGGGGCCGGTCATGAGCATTCTCCTGGCGGTCGTCATCATGGCCGGCCTCAACATGGTCGGCGTGACGACGCCCCGCTACCAGGACGAGGCGCCGGTGATCGGCTGGATCGAGCCGGACTCGCCGGCCGCCCGGGCGGACCTGAAGCCGGACGACCTGATCCTGGCGGTCAACGGCCGGAAAACGCCGACCTGGAACGACGTGGAGATCGCCGTCGGGACAAAGCCCAACCGCCTCCTGTCCTTGGACATCCGGCGGGACGTCCGCGTCATGGAGGTTCCGCTGACGACCGAGAGCCGGACTAAATACGAGATGGGATACGCCGGATTTTTCGGCAAGATCCTGACCCAGGTCCAGATGGTTTCCCCGGGCTCCCCGGCCGAGAAAGGGGGGCTTCAAGCCGGGGACGTCATCCTGGCGATCAACGGCGAGCCGGTGTATTTCTACCGCTTCGTCGAGATCATCGAGTCGAATCCCGAGAAGGAATGCGCGTTCCGGGTCGACCGCGGCGGGCGCGAGATCGCCCTGAGCATCACTCCGCGCCGGGAGGGCAAGGTCGGGAAAATCGGGGTGATGCAGACGGCCCAGTCCGTCCTCAAGAAATTCGCCTTTTTCCCGGCCATCGGCCAGAGCCTCAAGGAAAACGCCCGCCTGACTTTTCTGGTCATCGATTTTCTCAAGAACCTGTTCACCGGCCAAGCCTCGGCCAAACAGCTCTCCGGTCCCCTGGAAATCGCCAATTTCTCCTACGCCGCCCTGAAAATGGGATTTCTCTCCCTGATGAGCTGGATCGCCCTCATCAGCCTTCAACTGGGAATCCTGAACCTTTTCCCGATCCCGGTCTTCGACGGCGGACAGATTTTCGTCCTGGCCATCGAGGGAATTCTCCGGCGGGACCTGACGCCCAAGGCCCGGCAGATCTGGATGCAGATCGGGTTCGCCGTCTTCATCCTCCTGATCGGGTTCGTCATTTTGAACGACATCGCCAAGCGCCTGCCCAACGGCTGGAGGAGCTTGTTGCCGTTTTAAAACACTTGAGGCCCGGCTTTCACTTCCGAGTCCGGTTCTTTACGGCTTTTCTCATGAATCCGGCTCGGCTCCGATGAACTCGCACTCAACCCCTTAAATTTACGGCGGCGGGAATGAGTGCTCAAACATCATCGTTCGGCCGGATTCTTCCGATCCGGCTTCCCTT
>JAAZPG010000167.1 GCA_012797375.1 Acidobacteriota bacterium | reverse complement strand
GCACCAGCGGCGCGCCGGATTCGCATGTCTTCCGCTTCATCGACGGCCTGACAAGCGCCGGAGTTCTCGAAAGCCCGCTGAAAAACCCGGAAGCCGCGGCCCTGGGCGAGCGGGCCTACCCGGTCAACTCCGCCGTCATGACCGAAACCGGCGTCGGCGAATCCGCGTTCGGCTTGAAGCGAAAAATAGCCCTGGGCCTGCTGTCGATGGACATCCTCTTCGCCCCGCCCCGGAGCGAGCTCCGCTACCGGCTTCCCTTCAAGACCGAGGGCGTCCTGGATTTCGGGATCGGGATCGTCCATGACGTCCACTCGGCCGCCCGGCTCGCCGCCGCCGGATCTCCAAGCGGCGAAGTCAAGTTCCAGATCATCCTCGAGAATGCCGGCCGCGAGACGGTTCTGTACGAGCGCAACCTCAAACAGCCCGAGGCCCGGACGTCCCGGACGATCAACCAGCTCCGGGAACGCATCCCTCTTCCGGTCCGGACGGGCGAGGCCGGATTGAGGCTCGTCACGACCGGCCCCGGGGGCGTTTTTTCCTACTGGATCCAGCCCGTCCTGTACATCCCGGAAAAAACGGCTCCCAACATCGTCCTGATCTCCATCGACACGCTCCGGGCCGATCACGTGGGAGCCTATGGGTATGAACGCCCGCTCACGCCCCGGATCGACGCCCTGGCGGCCGACGGCGTCGTCTTCGAAAACGCCTATTCCACCTCGCCCTGGACGCTGCCGGCCCACGTCTCCATGCTCACCGGCCTCAATTGCGTCAGGCATCGCGTCTACGCCGAGCAAGACCGGATGGATCCCCAGACCGTCACCCTGGCCGAGCGGCTTCGGGCCCGGGGCTACGCGACCTGGGCGATCACCGGCGGCGGCTTCGTCAGCCCGATCTACGGATTCGCCAAGGGCTTTGACGAGTATCATCTCGACCAGGCCGACCTCATGGACACGAGTCAAGCGGCCAAGGCCGGAGATGACGCGGCCCGGTGGATCGAAAAAAACACCGACCGGCCGTTCTTTCTCTTCCTTCACACCTACCAGGTCCATTCCCCCTACAAAAGCCCGATGCCGTACCGGACGATGTTCCTCCGCCCGGACGCCCGCTGGAGCCGGGTCGACATCAACAAGGTGGTCGGGGGGAGGGCGGGCGTTTACACGGAGCTCAGCGAGGCCGATCGCCACAACGTGATCGCCCTTTATGACGCCGGGGTCCGGTTCACCGATGAAACCCTCGTCCAGCCCGTCGTGGACGCCCTCCGCCGGCTCGATCTCTACGACCGGACGATGATCATCGTCACCAGCGACCACGGCGAGGAGTTTTTCGATCACGGGGGCTGGAACCACTCCCACAGCGTCTACGACGAGCTGATCCGCGTACCGCTTGTCGTCAAGATGCCGGGCTCGGAATTCCGGGGAACGCGCCGGTCCCCCGTCGTCCGCCTGACCGACCTGATGCCGACGATTCTCGATTATGCCGGCCTTCCATTCCGGGATCTCTCCCTCAACGGCGAAAGTCTCCGTCCGGTCCTGAAGGAGAAAGAAACGGCCGACCGCGTCTTCCTGGCCGAGCTGGCCGACAACATCCTCAACTGCCAGATCCCCCAGCGCCTGGCCATGAACGACGGGCGGACGAAAGTCATTCTGAACCGCCCCTTCTCCCCGGAAAACATGGCCTTCTTCACGGCACGCCCGCCGGCCTTTCCGGCCGTCGAGCTTTACGATCTCACCCGCGATCCCGGCGAAAAAACAAACATCCTCGACCATCCGGACGATCCCGCCCGGATCCGGAGCTTGGTGCAAAAAGCCCGCGACACCGACCGCCTCATTCCCCCGCGCGGCGAGGGCCGGCATTCGCGGGTGGACAAGAGCCTGGAGGAACAGCTCCGGGCCCTGGGATACATCCGGTAGGGCGGCCGCCGCCGGCGCCGCTCCGGCCGCGGCCCGGGATTACTTGCCGGTCCGTTTCGGCCTGAAGAAAACGAGATAGACGATCCCGATCACGATCAGCAGGGCCCCCCACCATACCCCGGCGTGCAATTCACGCAGGACGACGTTGTGGCGGCCCGGAACAATGAGATCGTAGATCCCGGCCCCGAGGATGAGAACGCCGTAAACGGTCAGAAGCAGCCCGATGAAGAACCAGATGGAAATCATTTTTTTCGCCATGGGCCGGCTCCTTACCAGAAGAGGACATTAAGGAAAACAAAGACGACAAAGACGACGCCGGCCCAGAAGGCCGGCCGCCGGAACAAGGTCAAGTGCTTTTCCGAGGGCAGGACCGTGCAGCTGCGGACCAGCCCGTTGAGGGCGCTCTCCGGCTTCGGCTTCGTGAGCAGGCTGACCGCGATCGTAACCCCGGCGCAGATCAAGCAGCTCCACAGCCCCCGGTACATGTTCTCGGCCATCGCCTTGGCCCCGGGCGAGAGGGCGATGATCCGGAGGGCCGAGGGATCGACCTTGACCCAGATCCACATCCCGATCGACGAGACCGTTCCGGCCAGCAGCCCCCAGAAGCCGCCGGCCGAGGTGGTCCGCTTCCAGAGCATGCCGAGGAGGACGGTCGGGAACAGCGGGGCGATGAAGAAACTGAAGAGAGCCTGGACATAGTCCATGATGCTGGCGAATTCCATCACCAGGTAGGCCGTGCCGATGCTGACCAGGACGCCCAGGATGGTGCACCACCGGCCCACCGAGACGAAATGGCCGTCGCTGAGCGGCTTTTTCCGGAGCGGCTTATAGATGTCGTAGGTCCAGACCGTGGCGAAGGCGCTGACGTTGCCGGCCATGCCGGACATGAATCCGGCGATCAGGGCCGTGATCCCGAGGCCGAGAAGGCCCGGCCCGAGGTACCGCCCCATCATCAAGGGGAGGACCTCGTTGTAGCTGTGACCGCCCGTGGCCAAGGCTTCCGCCTCACCCACCAGGCCGGGCATGACGGCCAGGCCCAGGAGGCCGGGGAGAATGACGATGAACGGGACCATCATCTTGAAGCCCGCCCCGATGATCGGCGCCATCTTGGCCGAGCGCAGGTCCTTGGCCGCCAGGACCCGCTGGACGACGAGAAAATCGGTCGTCCAGTAGCCCATGGAGAGCACGGCTCCCAAGCCGAAGACGATGCCCGTCCAATGGATTCCCATGGGATTGTCGGAGAACGATCCGATGCTCCGCCAGAGATGCGTGTAATCCCCCTGGAAGTTCTGCTGGATCTTGGCGACCATGTTCCCCCAACCCCCGGCCTCGATCAGGCCGATGATGGGGATGAGCAGGGCCCCCAGCCAGATGAGGACGAACTGGAGAACCTCGTTGAAGATGGCCGAAAGAAGCCCGCCCAGGGCGACATACAGGGCCACCGTGATCGAGGACACCCAGATGCTGAAATGGATGTCCCAGCCCAGGACGACTTTCAAGACGAGGGCCATGGAGTACATGTTGATGCCGCTCATCAGGACGGTCATGACCCCGAAGCACAAGGCCGAAAGGCTCCGGCTTGAGTTTCCGTAGCGCAACTGAAGGTATCCGGGGACGGAATGCGTCTTGGAGATGTAATAGAACGGCATCATGACGATGGCCAGAAAGAGCATCGCCGGGATCGCCCCGATCCAGTACCAGTGGGCGGCCAGGATGCCGTATTGATAACTGGACGCGGCCCAGCCCATGAGCTCCAGGGCTCCGAGGTTGGCCGCGACGAAGCTCAAGCCGGCCACCCAGGAAGTCATCTCCCGGCCGGCCATGAAAAAGTCATTGCCCGTCTTGGTGAAGCGCTTAAGATAGAAGCCGATCGCCAGAACGACGACGAAATAGAGGGCGACGATGGCCATATCGACGCCGTTGAGCGACATCAGCGAGCCGGGATTCTGCATCATGTCCTCCTTGTCATGGAAAACCGGGAGCGTCCGGAAAGGGATAAGAAAAGGGACGCCGGGAGGGGAACATATCGACCGGAATCTTATTCCGGCCGGAGGCGGCTGTCAATCCGGCGAAGGCGTTTCGATGACGAGGAATCCCGGGCTGATCCCTCCGGAGATGTTTGCCGAGCCCCGGGGGGCGGAGAGCTTGCCCGATCCTACGGTTCCCCCCGCGGAAGGCGACTTCGTTTTTTACAGCGGCTCTCGATTTCGCCCAAACGAATCGGCTTTTATTTTTTTCCAGGGAGGTCTTTTGCCCGTTCTCCCGGGCCGGATTTGGGCCGGGATGGGAACGCCCCCCTTTCCCCTCCCGTCTTCCGGGACGGGGAGGAAGACGTTAAAGCGGAGGGTCGCTCCTCATGGGAAACCGGACGAAACGCTCGGCGTTCCCCGGACCGGCCGGATCCGGCCGGTTCGTACAGAGCGTCCGGCGCGTCAGGTAAAAATGATGTGCCCGCCGGCCGAGATCTCATAGAACCGGCCGACGTTGATGATCGAATTCACCTGGGGGCAGAAATCCTCTTTCTTGAGCTTGAACATGTCGACCGTGGCCTTGCAGGCATAGAGCGTGCCGCCGGCGTCGGCGATCATCTCGATGTATTCGGGGACGGGCGGAATGTCGAGCTTCTCCATGGTCTTCTTCATCATGGAGGTGGCCATGGCCGACATGCCCGGCAGAATGCCGACAAGGCTGGGCATGTGCATCCCGGGATTTCCTACCGTGGCGACTTTGATCCGGCCCATTCTCTTCTTGATGATCGCGTCCATGCCGAAAAAGGTGAAGAACAGGTTGACCTCGATGCCCTCCATCCGGGCTCCGTTGGCCATGATCAGCCCCGGGTAGACGCCCTCCAGCCCTCCCTTGGAGATAATGATCGAGACCTTCTTGATTTTGTCTTCCATGGCTCCTCCTTTCGAAACGGCCGGAGAATCAGACGCAGCCCTCGGGCTTTTTCAAGCCGGCGATCCGGGCCGCCTTCTTGGCCGGGCCGCCCGGAAACAGCTCGTAAAGCTCCTTGGTGGAGGCGACCCCCGACTTGTTGAGCCGGCGGATGCTCGGGACCTGGCCGTTCTCCTTGTATTCCTTCTGCATGAACTCGATGACCTTCCAGTGAGCCGGCCCGAGGGCGGCGAAGCCCTCTTCCGCGGCGATCGCCTCGGCGACGGTCCGCGTCCACTGGGAAAAATCAGTCAGGTAACCCTCGGCGTCGACGTCGACCGTGGTGTTCCCATAGGTTTTGAGAGGCATGGCGTATCTCCTTCTTTCATCGGCGATGCGATCAAGCGCCCGGAGCGGCCGCCGGGCGCTTTTTCCCGGTCATCTTCATCCGGGAAGGGACGAACGGGATCCTCCTCCCCCGGAGAAGCAGGCGCCAATAGATCCCGCGGAAGGCCAGCTTCCCCCAGTGATTGAGCCGGCTGGGCTTGAGCAGGGGGAGCGGCCCGAACACCCGGAAAGGAAACCGGCCGGGCAGCGGCTCCGTCTCGTAGTTGAAATCGATCAAGATAGCCTTGCCCCGGCCCATTTCGATGAAGCAGTTGGCATGGCCGTCGAAGGCCGGCTCGAGAGGCCGGCCGTCGATCGCCCGGAGAATGTTCTCCGTCAGGATCTCCGACTGGAAGTGGACGACGGAGCCGGCCTTGGAGGCGGGGACGTCCGTGGCGTCGCCGAGGGCGAAGATATTTTCATGTTTTTTCGAGCGCAGCGTGCGGGGATCGGTGGGGAGGAAGCGGAATTCGTCGCCCATCCCCGAGCGTTCGATCATCTCCGCGCCCATGTTCGTCGGAACGGTGACAAGGAGATCATAGGGCACCTCCCGGCCGTCATACCCGATGATTTTCCGGGCCGATGCGTCGATGCGCTCGGCATTGAAATCCGCGACCATCCGGATGCGCTTCTTCTCCAGGAGAGCCCCCAGGGCCGCGGCCGCCACCGGCTTGGTGAAGGCCCCCGGCAAAGGCGTCACGTAGACGATGTCAACCTTGTCGCGCTTGCCGTGGCGGCGGAGACAGGCGTCGCAGAAAAAAGCGAATTCCAAGGGAGCGACGGGACACTTGATGGGCGTTTCGTTAACGTGGACGACGAGGGTGCCTCCGGAGAACGTCTTGAGCTTCGCCGCCAGAGCCTCGGCCCCGTCGGCCGTGTAGAAGTCGAAGATCGTGTCCCCCCAGCCGTCGAGCATCCCGGGCGTTTCGGCCGGAACAATCTCGGCCCCGGTCGCGACGATCAAGTAATCATAGGGAACCGTCCGCCCGTCCCTCAGGACGACTTCGTTTGAGGCCGGGACGATCCGGTCGATTTCGGCTTGGATGAACTCGGTCTCCTTGGGGAGGAACTTCGATCGGGGCTTGACGATGTCTTTTTTCCGGAGAAAGCCGAACGGAATGAAGAGAAACCCCGGCTGGTAGTAATGCTCATTGTCCCGGTCGACGACCGTCACGGCCCACTCCCCCCGGGGGAGGCGCTTTCGGAGATGGCTGGCCATGACGGTTCCGCCCGTCCCCGCTCCGAGAATGACGAGGTTTCGCATGGAATCCGCTCCTTGGATCCGGCCGAAACGTCTTCCGAATATTCCTATTAATTATATCGATTTGCTTTTTAAAATCAACAGGGATTCCGCCGAAGACCGGAAAACAGGCCGCGCCCCCCTCCCAAGGCTAATCCCGGGGGAACCAGACCCGCATCTCGCCCGGGCCGCGGTTGGCCCAGGCATAGTAGGGGACAAGAAGGACGTCCCGGGCCCGGACCGCGCCCAGACGCATCGTTCCCCGAAGCGCTTCCCTCGTCAAGACGACGACCCCGTTCAATAGATCCGGCCGAAACTCGGCCGAAAAGCGGGCGCCGTCCATGATCGACAGGTCGAGGACATGCCCGCCGTTGTCGACGGCTTCGGCGCAATACACCAGCGGCCCGCGCTGGAAGGCGACGCGGCCCGCGTCGGCCGCGACCGCCGCCGCGGCCGCCATCCGGCGCACCGGCATCGGAAGCGACAGCTCGACCACGTCCGCTTTCTTCCAAGTCCGGCGGAGAACGGCGTATCCGTTCTCGAGGACGAGGCCGGCGGCTTCGCCGTTGACCGTCAAGGTCGGCGTTTCCGCGCTTTCATCCCAAAAGCGGTAGAGGCCGCCGGGGACGGGCTCGTTCCGGGCCCAGCCGGGAATCCGGATCCGGAGGGCGAAGTCCGCCTCCTTTTCAAGCGATACGGTCAACTTGACCGTTCCCTCCCACGGGTATTTCGTCTCCTGGGCCAGGCCCACCTTCATCCCGGCCAGGTCGATGACCGCCGTGTTCGCCGCAAACAGATTGACATAGAGGGAATCATCGCCGACAGCGTAAACATAGCCGGGGACGGAGGGCAGGAAACGGAGGATATTGGGCGGACAGCAAGCCACCTCGAACCACGGGGATCGGCCGGCCTGTCCCTGGTAGAGAGCCGTTTTCCCGTCCGATTCCAAGGGATTCTCATAAAAAAACGACAGGCCGTCCAATCCCACGCCCGAAATCAGGCCGTTGTACATCACGCGTTCAAGAACGTCGATGTATTTCGCCTCGCCGTGCAGAAGGAAAAGACGCTGCTGCCAGAGGGCGTGGCCGATCGCCGCGCACGTCTCGGCATAGGCCGTCCGATTGGGGAGCTCATAGGGAGCTCCAAAGGCCTCCGATTCGGCCCGGGCGCCGACTCCCCCGGTAAGGTACATTTTCCTTCCGACCACGTCGGCCCACAGACGATCGATGGCTTGGATGTAGTCCGGGCGGCCGCCGAGGGCGGCCGCGTCGGCCATTCCGGCGTAGAGGTACATCGCCCGGACGGCGTGGCCCACGGCCTCCTCCTGCTCCGGCACGGGTTTGTGGTTCAGGAGATACTCCTCGGAGTTATAGACGCTGAACGGGTCATCGGGGGCGTACTTTTCCCCTTGAAAAGAGCGGCCGCGCTCGTCCAGGAAGAATTCCGCCAGGTCGAGCCAGGCACGGTCGCCGGTCACCCGGTAGAGTTTGGCCAAGCCGATTTCAATCTCCGGATGGCCGGGAAAGCCGCGCCGCTTGCCCGGGCCGAAGACGGACGCGAGCAGACGGGCGTTTTTCAAGGCCACGTCCAGGAACGCGCGTTTCCCCGTCGCCTGGTAATGGGCGACGGCGGCCTCATATAGATGGCCGACGTTGTAAAGCTCATGGCTCACCCGAAGATTGGACCAGCGCTCGGCCCCGGCGCCGGGAGCGGGATTCTTCGGATCGATCGTCCGGCAGGTGTAGAGATAGCCGTCCGGTTCTTGGGCGGCGACGATCACGGCGATAAGGCCGTCGAGCGTCTCGGCCAGCGCCGGATCGGGCTTGAGCATCAAGGTGTAAGCCGCCCCCTCCATGACTTTGAACACGTCCGAATCGTTGTATCGCTTTCCCAGGAAAGATCCGGGCGTTTTTCCGGCGGCTTTGCGAAAATTGTCCACTCGTCCCGTTTCCTCGATCATCCGGAGGGCGAACGGCACGGTCGCGGCCCGGTTGGTTTCGATCCGCGGCGCCCAGAAAACATCGTTGAGGCGGACGGCCGTGAACGGCACCGGCCGGAGGGGATAATCCGGATCAGCCGTTGCCGCGCCGCCCGCCGCCGCCAGGGCGATCATCAGGGCCGCTCCTCCCCTTGTTCTCTTTCGCATCGCCGCCTCCTCATATTTCGGATTCCGCGCCCCCGCCGGACGGACGGATTTTGTCTTTCTCGGCCGCGAGCCAGACCGCCATCCCGCCCGCGTCCCGATGGGCCCAGGCGTAGTACGGGATCAGCGTCAGGACGCCGGGAACGGCATCTTCCTTCCCGTTCTTCATCCGGAAGGCCGTCGCCTTTCCGGCGAGGACGGTCAAGCCTCTTAAAAGCCCGGGCCGGAACTCCGGCGCCGGAAGCACGGACGGATCGAAAAGCAAATTGGAGACCGTCCCGCCGTTGTCGACCGCCTCGGCCGCGTAAACCAGCGGACCGCGCTCGACCGCGATCCTCCCGGCGTCGGCCGCCACCTCCCCCCTCGCCCGGACGAGACGGACGGGCATCGGGAGGGAAAGCGTGACGACATCGCCCCGGGCCCATGTCCGTCTCACCGCCCAGTAGCCCTTGTCCAAGACCGCGGCAGTTTCCCGGCCGTTGACCTTGATCGAAGGCGTTCCGGGAGCGGCGTCGAGGTAAGAATAAAGGCCGCCCGGAAGCGGCCGGCCCAGGGACCAGCCGGGGATCCGGAGCATCAACGTCCAGGCGGCCGGGCCGTCCGGCGCGACTTCGATCTCGATGTCTCCCTCCCACGGATAGTCCGTCGTCTGGGTCAGCCGGACCAGGCCACGTTTTGTCGCGAGCTCGGCCGTGCTCCGGCCGTAGAGGTTCACATAGACATTGTCGTCGGCGACGGCGTAAGCGTACCCGCCCATCCCGGCGATGAACCGGGCGACATTGGGCGGACAACAGGCGCATTTGAACCAGGGCGTCCGCCGCGTCCCGCCGTCGGAGGCCAGCGGATTGGGATAGAAGAAAAGATCGCCGCTCATCCCGGCGCCTGAAAGGAAGGCGTTCATGGCCGCCCGCTCGAAGAGATCCATGTATTTCGCCTCGCCGGTGAGACGGAACATGCGGTGATTCCAAAGGGCGAAGGCGATCGTGGCGCAGGTTTCGGCGTAGCCCGTATCATTTCCCAGCTCGTAGGGCGGTCCGAATCCCTCGATCCCTCCGGCCGAACCGATCCCCCCCGTCAAGTAAAGCTTCCTTCCGACGACGTCCTCCCAGATCCTTTCCAGGACGACGACATAGCGCGCATCTCCGGTGAGAGCGGCGATGTCGGCCATCCCGGAATAGAGATAGGCGGCCCGGACGGCATGGCCGACGGCCTCCTCCTGCTCCAGGACCGGCTTGTGATCCTGGGAATACTCCCCGTAAAGCTTCCGGCCGGAAGCCCGGCCGCGCTCCTCAACGAAGAACCGGGCCAAGTCGAGGTATTTCTTCTTCCCCGTCAGGCGGAAGAGCTTGACCAGTCCCATCTCGATTTCCTCGTGGCCCGGGACGCTCTTGAGCTGCGTTTCGCCCGGGCCGAACGTCCGGTCGATCAGATCGGCGTTTTTCAAGGCGATATCGAGAAGGACGCGCCGTCCCGTCGCCTGGAAATGAGCCGCAGCCGCCTCGTAAAGATGACCGACATTATAGAGCTCGTGGCTCATCGAGAGGTTGGACCAGCGCTCCGGCCCGGACATTTCGGGTGGAGCCGCGGGATTAATGGTCCGAGCCGTATAAAGATAGCCGTCCGGCTCCTGGGCGGCCCCGATCCGGGAGATCCAGCCGTCAATGTCTTTCTCCAAGTCCGGGTCGGGACGAAGCATCAAGACATCGGAGGCGGCCTCGATGAGCTTAAACACGTCGGAATCGTCGAAAGGATAAGCCGAGGCCAAGCGTCCGCCGGGCTCTCCCCCGAGAGCGGCCGCGGCCAAGTCGAAATTCCGGAGCCGGCCGGTCTCCTCGCATTCCTTCATTTCGTGGCGGATGGTGACGGAGACGACGGTTTTCTGCCGTTCCGCCCAGAAGCCTCCGGTGAACCGGACGGCCGCAAGAGGAACATCCTTGATGGAGTAATCGGGGGACGGCGCCTTCGCGCAGGCGGCGCCTCCCAGGACCGCCAGGACCAGCCCGGCGCAGGCCGCGGACTTTTTCATGGGGAAATCCTCCCGGTGCAAACTCGCAAAGCGGAGAACAGACGCCTCGCGGTTTACTATGATATAGAAAATGGATTATTACAAGGCTCCAACAACCGGATTTTTGCCGTCATAAGGGGAGAAATCGGCGTCCATCCAGAAGAATTTCGTCTCCGAATCGCTCCCTCCGCCTCGCCCCCGCCATGCCCTCGCTTCTCTTCCCGGCGGCGGACCTGGCTTGGAATCCGTCCGACAGGACGGCGGAATCCTCTGCCGCTCCGCTTGACCGCCCCGGAGGAGGGCCTGCTCGGCCGGTTCGAAGCGGCCGGGGCAACGGTTAAAAGATCGGCCGCGACGGACCGCGCGTCCGGATCCCCTCAGCGGCGGCCGGCGAAACGGCCGTCGATGGGAAGGCCCGGCGCGTCCGGACGCAACGCCGTCCGCCGTTTCTTGACTTTCGCCGGGGCTGAAGATATCTTTCGATCAGCTTCGGAAAAGAGAGCCGTCCCCAGCAGAAAAGGAGGGCGCCATGCGCACGGAAATCAATCTCATTCTCAACATCCCCAACGGCAGCGTCACGGCCACGAGCCTCGGGGTCGAGGGGTACGCGCGACATCGGAGCCCCGGCTCGGGGAAGCATTTCCGCGGCAAGACCATCATGATCGACCTCGCCCTCGAGGGCGACCGGCCGGCCTTCCGATTTTATGAAGAAGGCGGATGGCGGGACGCCGCCGGCGACGCCGCGGCCGCCCTGGCCGCCGTCCGCTCGGGGAAACGAACGAAGACGGCCCTATCCAACGACGGCTTCAACATCACGCCGCTCGACGCCTACCGCGGGATTTTCCTGGTCAAGACGGGCGGGTCGGTCCTCCCGCTGGCCCCGCCGCGGCGCCTGATCGACTACCTCAAGCACGGCTGCCACGAAGAGATGACGCCCGCCCAGGTGGCCCGGTCGATCGATCGCCCGGTTCCGGAAAGCCGGGCGCCCCGGCTCTTCATGATTCTCGCCCCGATTCAATTTCTTCTCCTGACGAACCTCGCGCCCGAGGAATACGCCTGGTACGCGACCCACCGCCCGGGAAAGATCTTCCGCCGGCTGATGTTCGTCGAACTGGCCGCGGAACAACCCCAGATCGCGGCCGCCAGCCGCTTCAGCGACGCCCGGGAGAAGCTGGCCGCCGATCCGTCCAAAAAGACCAAGAGCATCGTCTTCGGCGAATGTCTCAACGACGTTCCTTTCCGGGACTGGGCCGGATACCGCGGCGACGTTCCCGGCGGCCTCTACGCCGGCGACCGGGACGGCCTGTCCCTCTGGACATTCCCGCCGGCCGTTCCCCGGACCTGGGACCGTCTGGACGGGCGAGACCGCCGCGGCGGCCGCGGCGCATCCCGACGAAGAGACAACCCGCCGGGGGGAAATCCGTATAAGGATTCAGAAGGAGAAGAAGACATGGCCGGAGAAGAAGCCGCGATCGTTTTCGCGATCCAGAAGAAAATCATCGGCAAATTCCGGGATCAGTGCGCGACCGATCCGCGCCAAGCGATGACCTTGGAATCGTTGAACATCAGGAAGCGGGTCGCCGTCAAGAGCCTGATCAAGAAAAAGATCCTCGTCGAGGCGCCTGACGACCGTTTCTACCTGGACGAGGAAGCGGCCGAGGAGCTCTTTAAAAATAGACGCTGGATTTTCCTGATCGTGATCATCTTCGCGATCATCGGCCTTCTTGCGGCCTATTTCCTCAATCCGTAGGCCGCCGCGCGTTTTCGACCGGGACGGCCCGGCCGCGTCCCAAAGGTTGCCTTTTCCCCGCCCTTTATTTAGAATGGCTCTTCATGCCCGACGCCGTGAATAAGCAAACGCGATCGGTCCGGCCGGTTCGTCTCGGGGCCGCCCTCATCCCCATTCTCTTCCTCATCGCCGCCCTTTCCGTCACAATCATCAGCCTGAAACAGGACCCCCATAACCCGCTGATCGCGGCCGCCGCCGTGGCCGCCGCCGTCGGATTATGCCACGGACACAGCTGGGCTTCCATCCAGGACGGCATGATCCACGGCATCACTCTGGCCATGGGGGCGATTCTCATCCTGATGATCGTCGGGATCATGATCGGAACCTGGATCTCGGGCGGCATCGTGCCGGCCATGATTTATTACGGGCTCAAGATTCTCTCGCCCGGCCTCTTTCTCGCGGCCACGCTCATCATCTGTTCCATCGTTTCCCTGGGAACGGGATCGTCCTGGTCGACGGCGGGAACGGTGGGCGTCGCCCTGGTCGGGGTCGGACAAGGGCTGGGCATTCCCCCGGCCATGGTCGCCGGAGCCATCATTTCCGGGGCTTACTTCGGCGACAAGATGTCCCCCCTCTCCGACACGACCAATTTGGCCCCCGCCGTCGCCGGAACCGATATCTTCAGCCATGTCCGCCACATGGTCTACACGACGACGCCGGGATACCTGATCTCTCTCGTCTTGTACGGTCTGCTCGGGCTTCGGTTCGCCGGAGGCCGCATCGCCTCGGACAACATCAGCCTGATCTCCCGGACGATCGAGTCGCATTTTCAGATCCATCCGCTTCTGCTTCTCCCCCCGATCCTGGTCATCGTCATGGTCGTCCTGAAAATCCCGCCGCTTCCCGCCCTCCTCGGCGGGACCGTTCTCGGGGCGGGCTTCGGCCTGGTCCTCCAAGGACGGACGCTGGCCGAGGTCGTCACGACCGCCAAGTCCGGATTCGTCAGCGCCACCGGCGTTCCCCTGGTCGACGACCTGCTGACCCGCGGCGGCCTGGACAGCATGATGAGCACCGTGGCCCTGATCATGTGCGCCCTGACCTTCGGGGGCATCATGGAAAAAACGGGCATCCTCCAGACCGTGGCCGGGGCTCTGCTCAAAAGAGTCCGCCGGGCCGGCTCCCTCGTGGCCACGACTATCCTGAGCTGCATCGGGATGAACGCCATCTCCTCGGACCAGTACATGTCCATCGTCATCCCGGGCCGGATGTACCGGTCGGCTTACCTGAAATTGGGCCTCCATCCAAAAAATCTCTCCCGCGCCCTCGAGGATTCGGCCACTCTGACATCCCCCCTGATCCCCTGGAACAGCTGCGGGGCGTTCATGGGAGCGACTCTCGGCATCAGCCCGCTGCTCTATCTTCCCTTCGCCTTTCTTAACCTGTCCAATCCCCTTGTCTCCATCTTCTACGGATACACGGGGATCACGATCCACAAGCTGACGCCTAAGCAAATTCAAATCCTCGCTGAAAATCCGGAAGCCGCGGTCTAAAGGATCCCCTCAAGACTCGAATTCCATCCCTCGAACCGCCGATCATCGGCATGTCTCTTGCTTCTGTTTACAAGAGCATTCCCCGAATGATCGTTCTCCTCCCGGCCGCCGTGGCCGGGTCGGCCGCGGCGTTGCCCTCCTCCCCCCGGGAAGCCGAAGAATCGGCCGTCCACCGGGCCGCCCTCGACGATCTCGAAGGCTGATTCGAAGGCCGCGTCGAACGCATGGACCGGGGTCTTCATCCCCGGCCGGCCAAGGGCTTGTTGAAGTCGATCTCCGGACCGGACGGGAAAAGGCGGCCGAGCCGACCAAGGACATCATCCTCGAATACACCGAGCGAGGCGGCGGAATCCGCGTTCCGCTGATCGGCGCCGCATCGAGATCACGATCCTCGACATGACCGAAACGACGGCCTAAGTCAGGAGCGACAACTCCCGGTTCATCGATTTTTTTTCACCCCGGCCAAGGCCAAAGGCGGGACCTGGAAGATCGTCAGAGTCCTTTTGGAAGAAAACCCGCGTCGACCCGGAAAAAAAACAATCTTTAATGATTAGTAAACGAATTTTACATCAGGGAATCCGGGAGATGCTCCCGGAAAGCCCGTTATGGATATTCCCGGGGCTCCCGGAAGCCCCGGGACGGCGCCTTCCCCAGAAGACGTTTTTTGTTCCGGACAGCCGTGAACAAACCGCGGGCCAGGACGGCGATCTCGCCGTTTGCCGGCTCGTCCCCTTCCAGCCGGGTGCCGTCCGCCTCGAGAATAAACCGCAAGG
>JAAZPG010000166.1 GCA_012797375.1 Acidobacteriota bacterium | reverse complement strand
GTCCGGAAATACCCCGTCGGCCGGTTCGTCGATTATCTCCTGTTGACCGGATCTCCTTCCGAGAGGCTCCGGGCCGAGCATGTTCTGAACACCGCCCAGGAATACGCCCGCCTGAAAAAAGACGTGGAGTCCCTGGCCAAATCCAAGGCATCCACCGAGGAGGCGCTCCGCAACGTCTACGCCGAGATCAAGAGCATCAGCAGCGCCCTGTCCCAGGGACTCGTCAAGGAGCTCGAGAAGCGGGTCGCCCTCGAGGCCCGTTACATCCGCGTCCAGCGGCTCAACCGCCAGTTCGAGGACATCCTCCGCAAGCTGTACGCGGCCACGGACGTAAACAACCTCCTCGACACGATTCCCGACATCAAGGAGATCGTCCGGGCCGGAAGCATCTCCCTCTACCTTCTCGAGGACAGCGACACGCTCGGGACCTATCTCAAGCCGCTGGTTTGGGATCAGTCCTTCCTCACCCATCCCGATTTCACCCGGCACATCGCCCTTCTTCCCTCCGTCGATTTCGCCTCGAGCACGGCCCGGACCGGGAAGGAGATCGCCCTGGCCGAGGCGGGCGCCGATCCGCGGCATTCCCCCCGCTACCGGAACTTGAGCGCCCCCCTCCACAGCCTGATCTGCGTCCCCCTGAAAAGCGGCTCCGAGATCGTCGGCGTTCTCGAAGTCTACAACAAGGAGGCCGAGCCGTCGGTCTTCTCGGCCGAGGACATCCAGATCCTCCGCGGCCTGTCCGAGCATTTCGCCCTGGCCGTGACGAAGCTGAACCTCATCCAGTACGACGCCCTCACCGGTCTGCTCCGGCCCGATCCCTTCTTCGAAAAGGTCATTCAACAGGTCGAGCAGACAACCAAACGGCGGAGGGAGGCGGGGACCTTCGCCATCGTCATGGGCGACGTCGACTGGTTCAAGCACTACAATGACCGCAACGGGCAGGAAGCCGGCAACCGGCTGCTGCGCGAGCTGGCGTCGACGATGAAATCCGCCATCCGCGAGGAAGACCTCCTCTGCCGCTACGGAGGCGAGGAGTTCCTCTTTTTTCTCGGCGGCGTCAATTCCATCCAGGAAGCGACCCTGTTGACCGAGCGGATCCGGAAAGCGGTCGAGGACCGGTTTTTCGAGCACCAGGAGTTCCAACCCCGCCGCAACTTGACGATGAGCTTCGGAGTGACCCTGTTCCCGCCGGAGCAGATCGGCCGGGCCGTGTCCAAGGCGGACCTCAAGAAGATCACCGGCGAGGCCGAGCTGGCCTTGGCCGAGGCCAAGGGAAAACGGGAGGCCGCTCTGGGAATGGTCGACGAAAAGCGGGTTTTCAAAAACCGCGTCTGCGCTTATGTCCGCGACAAATCGGCGGTCATCAGCAAAACCTCGCTCTTGAAAAGCCCGGCCGGGACTCAAGCCGTCGAGAAACGCCGCGATCCGCGCTTTTTCACCTCGACGCTCTGCCTCTGCCGGGAAAACGGCGGCCACCGCGTCTTCGGCACCGTGGACCTGAGCGAAGGAGGGGCGAGGATCGCCTCGGAAATGCGGATGGCCAAGGACATCGTCCTCGACATGATGATCATCCTCGGCCAAAAAGCCAATCGCTTCAAGGCCCAGGTCGTGCACTCGGAACGGGCCTCGTCCCAATCGGCCTTTTATCACACCGGCTTGAGATTTCACGACCTCACCGAGGCCGATCGGAAAGTCCTGCGGGATTATTTCACCGCCCTCGAAAAGAAGGGCACTCCCCTGGCCTGAACTCCGTTAGAGGCCGAGCTCCTTGACGATGGATTTCAAGTAAGGCGCCGGCGGGGTGATCCGCTTGTAGAAAGCGTCCTTCATCTTCAGGGTCAGGCTTTCGAACGCGCTGAATTCCTCTTCGTTGCTCCAGTTGTCGAGGTTGAGCTTGTCCAGGACTTCCTTCAGGACGCGGACGCTTACCACTTCGTCCGTGTAGCGCGGCAGCCGGCTGTCTTCCTTCTCGCACAGCTTGACGCCGCGGAGAATGATCTTCCGCAGGATTTCCTGGTGATTGATCAGGTCCTGCTTCAGGAAAAACTGGTCTTTCGGCGATTCCATGCCGGCGAGCTTCTGATAGATCCTCCGGCCGTCGTCGACGAGGTGGCTCATCGCCCGGATGACCGATTCGCCGTCAAGAATCGTCGTCCCGGCGTTTCGGAAAAAGCTGATCTCGCCGTTGTAATCCGTCGGCTCGGACAAGCGGGTTTTTTCCAACATCTCGTAAACGGCCTCGAAGTTGACTTCCTCCGCGGATTGGACCGGCGCCGGCGGCTCCCCCGCCGCCAATTTCGGAAGGGGCAGTTCGGAGAGAGGCTCATCGGCCGCGGGCTCGCTTTCCTTGCGGACGAATTCCTCGATGAACTGGCTGATGGCCGGCATCCGGAATTGGTCCGTGGCGGGCTCCGGGGAAATGGATTCGGGCACGGACATTTCCGGCGGAATGAACGACGTCTCCAAACGGGAGAACGATTCGGCCTCGGGCTGGGTTTCGGGAACCGTGTTCCCTGAAACGGCCGGCGGGATCGTTTCGACGGGCGGCGTATCCGTCTCGAGAAGCTCTTGGATCTTCTTGAGCTTGGACAGCTCCTGCTGGAGATTCACGACGACGTCGCCGGCTTCCCCCGCCTTGAGGGGTTCGATAACGAGGCCGTATTTGTCCTTCAGACGAACCCGGATTTCAGAGACTTTCATCTCCGCCTGCTCCCGGAGCTCGGCCAAGCGGGCGGTCATCTTGGAAAGGAGGCGAAGCTCGTTCTGGGACAGGGTCGTCAGCTGCTCGATGTCCTTCTGCTCTCCGAGGCTTCTTTTCAGAAGACTTTTGATTTCGGACTTGAGGTTGGCGCTCTCCACTTCAAAGGCGCTGATCGCCCCTCGGTATTCCTGGAGCGTTTCCTTCTCGCGGGCGATTTCGCTCTCGACGGCGCTCAACCTCCGCTCCGATTCCTCCTTCTCCTGCCGGATGCGGGCCTGGAGCTCGCGCTCGATCTCCTCCCGGCGCTTGACCAGGTTCTTTTCAAGGCTGGATTCGATTTCCGTAATCAGCGAGTCCGATTCGTCTAATACATTTGTTTTCTTGCTCATGGCCGATCTCCAGAGGCCGGGGAGAGGATCTTCCCTGAAGCTTTCTTCAAGGAACGCTCCTCGCGTCCTTTTCGCCCTGAGTGTACCCGAAGCGACCCGCAAGCCGCAATCCCCCTCCTCGGCGATCACCCGGGGGATATTCTTCTCCCGCCGCCTCACCCCTAGGGGTGAGGCCGGGCCGGGGCGGCTTTTTTCTTGATGGCGCCCCGGGAATATTGTATAAAGAGCGGCGGCTATCCATGACCACGCGCAAAATCATCCTTTTTGAAAGCCGTGCCGCCCGGGCCCGAAGCCTGGAGCGCGTCCTGGAATCCCTCGCCGACGTCGTCGCCGTTCCGTCCCTGTCCGGAGCGGCCCGGCAAGTCCTGGACGACCCCGAGGCCGCCATCCTGGTCGCCGTCGTCGGCCCGTTGGACGAACCGGCCGCCCGGCTCCTGTCCGGTTTGAAAAAAGCCCGGCCGGATCTCTCGATCATCGCCGGAACGCGGCCGTCCGATTTTCTGACCGCGGTCGAGATGATCTCCGCCGGCGGCCTGGACGGAGCGTTCTCGCCCGACGATGTCCCCGGCGCCTTCACCGCCGTCCGGAGCGAGATTCAGAAAAAAGACCTCGAGGAGCGCCGTCTTTCGGCTTCGCGGACTTTGCGTCGTCTGAAGGTCGAGCGGGCCCGGAGCGATGAGCAGCGCCGCGAACTGGAGGAGATTTACGAAACGACCCTCGAAAACCTGATGACGGCCATGGACATCCGGGACATCGAGACGTTCGGCCATTCCCAGACCGTGGCCAAGTACGCCGAGGCGCTGGCCCGCCGGCTCGGCGACCGGGACGACGGAAAGCTCGAAAATCTCCGGAAAGGCGCCCTTCTGCACGACATCGGAAAAATCGCCATCCCCGACGCGATTCTCAACAAGCCCGGCCCCTTGTCGCCGGAGGAATGGGATAAAGTCCGCCTCCACCCCACTCTGGGCTACGGCCTGATCCGGGAAATCAAGCTCGTTCCCGAAATCGGGAACATCATTCTCTACCACCACGAGCGGTACGACGGGACAGGCTACCCGCACGGCCTGGCCGGCGGGGAGATCCCCCGGGAAGCCCGGATCTTCGCCGTGGCCGACGCCCTGGACGCGATCACCGCCCACCGCCCTTACCGCAAACCCCGTGACATGGCCGCCGCCCGGAAGGAAATCCTCCGAAACTCCGGGACTCATTTCGACCCGCGGGCGGTGGACGCGTTCTGTTCCATCGATCTCGGCGAATGGGAGAAAATCCGCTTCGAGACGACGAAGCAGATTCCTTTCACCGAGGATTTTTTCCGGCTCTTCCGGAAAATCAAGAAATAAGCGCCGTCTTTAGAGAACGGCGGCCGCGACGCGCGGACATCCGGACAAGTCCCGGGCTGTTTCGCTCCGCGTCCACGGAGGGCCGAACAAATCCCGGACAGCCCCGGCCTGCCCCGCCCCGAACTCCACGAGAAGGACGCCTCCCCTCTTGAGAAAGCGCGGACCTCCCCGGGCCAGGCGGCGGATCGTTTCCAGCCCGGTCGGCCCCGGGACGAGGGCCCGGCGCGGCTCATGGGCCCGGACTTCGGGGGCGAGCCTCTTCCATTCCTCCTCCGTCACATACGGGGGATTACTGACGATGAGATCAGCCCGGCCTTCGAGCCCCAGGCCGCGGAGGGCGCCGAAGAGATCTCCGGCGGCGAACCGGATGTTGCCGGCCCCGTGGAGGGCGGCGTTAGCCTCGGCCACGCGGAGAGCTCTCCGGCTGATGTCGGTCGCGACGACGCGGGCTCCGGGGATTTCCTTGGCCAAGGCCACGGCGAGGCACCCGCTTCCTGTCCCGATATCGATGATCAGCGGATCGGGCGCCTGGACGAGCTCCAGGGCCCGCTCGACGATCAGCTCGGACTCCGGGCGGGGGATCAACACGGCCGGGGAGACGGTGAAGGGAATGGACCAGAATTCCTTTTCCCCCAGGATGTAGGCCAGGGGGACGCGGCCGCGGCGGTCC
>JAAZPG010000165.1 GCA_012797375.1 Acidobacteriota bacterium | reverse complement strand
CCGTCGATGCCGCCGGCGCCGCGGCCGCGGCGCTTCTTCCGGACGAGGGCGTGGACGCGGGGATCGGCCGCCGCCCGCTCCTCGGCCCAGCGGCCGGTGCCGTCCGGGGAATCGTCGTCGGCCACGACGACCCGGACATCGGCGTCCAGGGGTAGGGCGAGGATCGCCTCGACCATGTCGGCGATGTTCTCCTTCTCGTTGTAAGTCGGGAGCATCACCGCCAAAAGCGGCTTGCGGGCCGGCTCGCTCACGGGACGGCGACCTCCCGGACGGCCTGGAGCACCATGTCCGGCGTGAGGCGTTTCATGCAGACGGGCCGGGGACAGGCCTGCTTGTAGCAGGGGGCGCATTCCGCCCCGGCGAAGAGCTTGGGACCGCGTCCGTACATCTCGATTTCAGCCGGGCAGGTCGGCCCGAACAAGGCCACGGTTTTCTTTTTCAGGGCCAAGGCCAGGTGCATGGCCAGCGTGTCCGAGCAGACGACGACGTCCATCTTGGCCAGGAAGCCGGCGAATTCGAGGAGGGTGTTGTCCGTGCCGGTGTCGAAGACCTTGAGCTTGCTCCGGCGGGCCAGCCGCTGGTTGAGGGCTTTCTCGCGCGGGCCGCCGAGGAGGAAGATGTTGGCGTTGAGGGCCCGCTTCAGCTTCGGGATGAGTTCCAGGAAATGGTCCTCGGGCCATTGTTTGGTCGTGAACTTCGCCCCGGCGCCCGTGTTCAAGCCGATGTTGAGCCGCTTTTTCGGCACTTTGCGGTCGAGGAAAAAGCGCTCGGCTTTTTGACGCGGGGCGTCGGCCAGAACGAAGACGTAATCGTCGGCCTGGTACTCGATCTCGGCCGCCTCGAAGATGGCCTCTTGATAGGTCATTCGATTGACCCGGAACTTGAGGTCGTCGTCGACGCCGAGCCGGAGGGAATAGGCGGCCGCCGGGGTGAGGGCCGTGAGGTTGCCGTGTTCGTTCAGGCCGAAGCCGAGCTTGCGGGGCGCGTCCAGCAGAACGGCCAGGGCGGTCAGGCCCGGATCCTTGTCCAATGAATAGACCGCGTCGAACCGCTGGGCCCGGAGGGCGAGAAGGGTTTCCGCGTTCAAGGGGACGACCCGGTCGATCAGGGGGATGCCGCGGAGAAGGTCGACGGTTTCCTCGTCCACCAGCCAGGTGATGAACGCCTCGGAATACTGCCGCTTCAGGCCCGTCAGGAGGGGGGTCGTCCGGAGAACGTCCCCTTGGGCCCGGCACTTGATGACCAGGATTTTGGGCCCGAAGGGCTTGAAATGGGGGCAGTGGTCGCATGTCCGCTTATAAACGCAGGGTTTTTCGCCCTTGAAATAGATGCAATTCGTCTCGACGAGCAGGGAGGTTGCCATCAGCCGTATGTTATGCCATATCGCCGGGTTTGTCGCAAGTCAGCCGATCCGGGCCGCCGGCCGTTCCTTTCAAGGATCGCCGGCCTGGCTTGAAGTCCCCCGAATCCCTATTTTTTCCGGGCGACGTAGAGGATGTGGGAGTAGGCGTAGCCACGGTGGAGGGGGATGATCTCCACGTCGAATCCCAGGCCGGCGAGGGTGGCGGCATAATCCTCCCGGCCCCGGAAATGGAACCGCGAGCCGAGGGTGAAGCCGACGATCTTGACGGAGATTGTCTCCTGGACCGCGTTCCAAGCATATTTCCAGCGGGGCGCGAGGTCCATTTCCTTCAGGATCAGCGTTCCCCCGGAGGGCAGGGCCCCGGCGCACTTCTTTAATATCGCGTTCTGAGTCTCGACCGGCAGGAGGTAGAGGACGTCGATGATTGTGCAAGCGCCGGTTTTGGGGTAAGGGGCGGAAACGACGTTGCCGAGCCGGAAATCCACGCCGCGAAGCTTCCCCAGGAACCGCCGGGCGGCCGTGATTTTCCGGGCGTCGAGATCGATTCCGATGATCTTCCGGTCCGGGGAACCAAGCTTCAGGATGGCCGTGAACAAGCCGTTCCCGCAGCCGAGGTCTAAAATGTCGCACCCGTCCGGGACGTAGGCTTCGATCCGGAGAATCGGACACATGCGGAACTTAAGGCGCGGATAGAGCTTCATCGGGAAACCGGCGCCGCGAAAGAGGCCGTAGACGGCTCTTCGGGTGACGCGGACGGGGCGGAGCGAGGCGGACACAGGAGTCACGATTGATCCTTATCGGCCATAGCGGTCGTACCAGTTCTGGAAGATGATCAGCGGCCACAGCAGCTGGCGGTGGTTGTGCGAGCCGGCGAAATGCTCCTTCAATATCGAATCGACGAAGCCCTGGTCGAAAAAACCATGCCGGCGAAGGCGGTCGGGGGCGAGGGTCTCGAGAACGAAGCTCTTCAAGCCGTTCCGCATCCAGACGCCGAGGGGGATGTCAAAACCGATTTTTTTCTTGTTCAGGATCGACTCCGGGAGGCGGCCGGCCAAAGCTTTCTTGAGGATGTCCTTGGACCGGAAGCCCCGGAGCTTGAGGGAGCTGGGAATCGCGGCGGCGAACTCGACGAACGTGTAATCGAGGAACGGCGCCCGGATCTCGAGCGAGGCGGCCATGCTCATCCGGTCGACTTTCGGCAGAAGGTCGTCCTGGAGGTAAAGCTTCAAGTCGAGGTAGGCGATCCGGTCGAGCGGATCGGCCGCCCGGGTGTTCGCGGCGTGGAAGGCGACCGGGGCGTAAGGATCCTCGGCCAGGGCGGCGTT
>JAAZPG010000164.1 GCA_012797375.1 Acidobacteriota bacterium | reverse complement strand
CTCCCGAAATCCTGAACCGGCTCGAACAGGTCCTCGACCTGAAACCGCGGTATTGCGATACGCCGTGGGCTGCGTCCGGAGCCGAAAGAGCCGGAGGGCTCAAGGTTTCCGGGGACGGGGGGGGATTCGCGGCCGAACGTGACGGCGGATCCCATGGTTACCCTTGCGGCGACGAGGAAAAGGAACGCCGGTCGAGCCTTTGGTCCGGCCGCTCGAACGAAGCGACAATCGAGATAAGGGGCGTTTCTTCACCCGCGCCTCATGGTCAGCGCGTTCCTCATTCTCCTTGCGCGCCGCTCCCCCCGGACGCGATGTCCTACCTCGAATTCCGGACCAGCGCGCCGCTTCCGAAAAAAAGCGAGGAGGCGTTGAAGCACCTCGCCCTGGAATACCTGGCCCGCTACGAGGATCTGGAGCGGCTCCTGGGACGGGTGATCGTTTTCCGCAATCCGGTCGCCGGCTTTTCCACCCGGACCGCGGAGGAGATTGAAAGGGCGGCTGAGACCGTGCGCGGGCATTGGCATCTCGGCCTGTCGCCGGTTCCCAATTTCCTCGAGCTTCTCGAGTCGAACGGCATCAAGGTCTTTGAGATCCGGGACATGGACGGCCTCGGGGATTTCGACGGGCTGGCCGCCCGGTCGGCCGGCGGGTACGTCATCGCCCTCAACATGAACCGTCCGCCTGACCGGATCCGCTTCACCGCGGCCCATGAGCTGGCCCACATCATCTGCGATTTCGACGGGGACGGGGAGAAGGAGCGGCTTTGCCATATTTTCGCCGGGGCGCTTCTTCTTCCCCGGCCGGCTCTCGAGAGGGAACTGGTCCATCGGCGCCGCAAGCTCACCCTCTGGGAGCTTGGGGCGATCAAGCGGAAGTACGGCATCTCGCTTCAAGCGATCATGTACCGGGCTTGCGGCTTGGGCTTGATCGCGCCGCGCCACCTGCGCGATTTCGTGGCCGCCGTCAAAAAAAACGGCTGGACGATCGACGAGCCCGTGGCCTATCAGGGGAGGGAGGAGGCGATCCGCTTCAAGCGCCTCCTCAATTATGCGGTCGCGGAGCGGATCATCGGAATGGAGCAGGCCGCGGCGCTGGCCGGGACGACGGAGGCGAAGCTTCAAGAAGAGCTTGGAACGATGCTTTGAATATTTCCAAAGGTGGGGGCTGAGGGGGATCGAAGGGGCCGCCGCATGGAGGAATGAGCCGCGGCAAGGCGGCGGCGGCCCCTTGAAGCCGGAGGGGGAAGTCTGAGGGAGTCTGGGCGTGGTGGCGGGGACGGCGGCTGTAAGAGGAATCAGGAGAAAGGCGGCGGCTTGCGGCAAGAAGGCATAGGATTCCCCCGGCCCGAGCACAGATCACCGCTTCAAAACGGATTTAAGATCGTCGGGCCGGCCCGTCCGCGGATGGGCTCTTCGCGTATCCAACGTTTTTCCGCCGGAGCAGAAGATGAGAAGGTCGCGAATAGCTCCATGAATAGCGTTGGCGGAAATGAGGGAAATCGGCGACCCGGCGGCGACGGGCCGGCGCCTCGAATGCCAAGCAACCTTAAGACGGCGGCGGGGTTATAATATAAGGGGGGCCGGAGACGGCCTCGGGCCCATCGACGCGGCAAGGAGAGCGTGAGATTGACCAAGAAGGAATGGGAAGAATTCGAGAAAGCGCTGGCCAAGGCGATCGCCGGCGACGCCCGCCTCACGGAAGAAGAGGTGCGGGCGATTTTGGAAGCCGTTCCGGATTTGGAAATCGATCTTGAGCTTGACGAGACGGATGTCGACGCGGCCATCGTCTTCGGCGACGGCGGGGTGAAGAACGCCTCGATTCTTTACCCGCCGAAAAAGAACGCGGCGACGCACTGAGGAGACAAATCCGAACCTGGTTTTCCATTTCCGCATTTCCCCGCCGGAATCCCCCTGGAAAAGCCCGCCGCGGAGAATTCGGGAAATGGTGGACCAGGTACCGGTTTATTTATCCCGGGGCGATTCGTCCGGCGGCAAGCCTTCAACGTAGAGACCGATCAACTTGACTGGATTGCCGGATGCATCGAACTCGACCTTGATCCGGAAATAGAGCAGGTTTTCCATGAAGAAGGTGTCGGGGGATATGGCGATCAACGGTTGTCCTTCCGGCGGGTAATCCCGGCCGTCGCGCATGTAGGAGAGGCGGCCGTTCTTGTAAAGAAGATGCCGCGCGCCGTAATTTCCAGCGATCTTCTTCAAATACTCCCCGTCCAGCCGGACCGGCTTTTCGATGGAGGAGACGCAGTCGAGATACCAATCGACGGCCGCGGATTCAACCTTGTCCTCGGCGGCGGCGCGGGTTTTGTCCAATTCCCGCCGGGCTCGTTTGCAGTCTTTCATCGTTATATACGCCTTGGCCAGCTCGAGCCGGGCGGAGCCTGATTGCGGACGTTCGGCCGCGTAAGCTTTCAAGACGGCCAGGGACTGGGGGGCCAGGCCGGCCTCAGAGAGGGATTCGGCCAGGAATTTGATGTAAGCGAGCGTGAACAATCCGGGATTTTTTCGCGACAGCTCTTTCAGCTCCGCGGCGGCCGCCGAACCCTTGTCCCGCACGTCCCAGGCATATTGATAGCGCGGCGAATCGTACGGCCAATAATTCAGAGCGAGATTTCCCGTGGCCAGCCCGCCCAGGACGCGGCCGACCACGTCGGAACAGACGCTCAGCCCCAGAAAACTGTTGGTCAAGTAAACAAGACCGGCTTTCTTTTCAGGGTATGCGATGACGTAATTCCGGAATACGCCGTAATCCCCCCATTGCCAGAGGGCTAAGCCGTTGGCGTCGCGCTGCGTGCCGAAGCCCAGGCTCCAACCGAGGCCCTTGTCCTTGTCCATGTCGATCTGCGGAGTCAGCATCTCCTTGAATGTTACGGGCTTGAGATCCCGGCCTTCGAGGACGGCGACGACGAACTTGGCGTAATCCTCGGCCGTCGTGTAAAGGGTGGCCGAGGCGATGGCTTCCGTCCTCTTTCGGTAGGGGATCGGCCGGCCGAAAAAATCGTGTCCGTTGGCCATCGTCGCTTCATACTCGGGTTTCCAGACCAGGCAGCTTCGGGTCATGCCGAGGGGCTCGAGGACTTCCCTCCGCATCAGGTTGTCGATCCGGTCTCCCTTGAGATGCTCGATGATTTTTTGCAGGAATTCATAGCCGTCGGCCGAGTATTTCCATTTCGTCCCGGGCTCAAAGAAAAGCGGAAAAGGCTTTCCGCTCTCGCCGTGCGGGGTGCCGGCCGAGTGGCTGAGGACGTGGCGGATCGTGATCTTTTCCAGCCATTCGCGGTGGAATCCCGGCTCGGAGAGGGGGTGGCCCAATCCGGCCTCGACCATCTCGACGGGGATATAGCCGAGCAGCGGTTTGTCGAGCTCGAGGACGCCCTGGTCGATGAGCTTCATCACGTAATAAGCGAAGAAGGGCTTGGTGAGGGAGGCGGCCTCGAAAATCGTTCCGTCAGTGACGGGATCCTGAGTCTTCCTGTTGCGGACTCCGAAGCCGCGGACGAGGACGATCCGGCCGTCGCGAATGAGAGCCGCTTGGAGTCCGGGGATCCGGGCTTTCTTTATCAGGGCCGGAATCCATTCTTGGAGCTCGGTGTCGAGAATGTCGACATTGCGGTCGACCAACGGCGGCGGGGTCATGGACCGGAGGGGGGCCTCGGCCGAGGCGGCGGGAACGGAAGAAACAGGGGGCGTTGAAGCGGATCGGTCGGCGCAACCCGCCGGAAAGATGGAAAGGAGCGCGGCGAGGAGGACAAACGGAAAGCGGCCTGGAAGACGGATCAGAGCGGCGTTTTTCATGATGCATATCTCCCTTTCCCGTTAATACGCTGAAAACGGCGAAAAGGTTAAAACGAATCCGAACCTGGTTAACCATTTCCGTATTTCCCCGCTTGAATTCCCCTGGAAAGGCCTATGCCCGAGAATTCGGGAAATGGTTGACCAGGTTCCGAATGTCAGAGACGCCGATTGTCTTTCATATAAGGACACTCCGCATCTCGATCCATCCTCCGGCGCGAATTCCCGGCAACGGCATCCGAGGTCCCGCCCGTCATCAAACCCGGCGCGCGGTCCGTCCCCGGACGCATCAGTAATCCGGGAGACAAGGTTGTAATCGGGCCGCCCTTCGTCCGGGCGTTTTGAGATCAGTCGGAGAATGATCCCGGCCGGGAGCCCGTCGATCTCAAGGATGTCCCTTTCGAGACATGGAGGAGCGAAGGATTTCGGCCAGGGCTTCGGCCAGCCGGTCCGCCGCCGAATCCATTTCCGCCGCCCGGATGTTTCCGTAGCTGAGGCGCAGCCAGGGGCTTCCTTCCATGCCGAAGGCTTCGCCGGGAACCGCGGCCAGGGCATATTCGTCCGCCAGCCGCCGGGCGATCTCCCAGCCGCTTTGAGGGTGTTTGGGAGTTAACCGGATGAAAACGTAGAATCCACCCTCTCCGCGCGGTTCGCTTATCAATCCCCGGGCATGAAGGGGCCGCAGCGCGGCGATCAGACGGTCGCGGGAGGCTTTCATGTCATCGCGGAATCGCCGCGGATAATCCGGCTCGGATTCGAGAATGTCTTCAGCCAGGAGCTGGGCCGGCGCCGGCGGGCAGATATGCAGCGTGTCGGCGGCCTTGACGGCCTGGACGACCAATTCCGGCGGGGCAAGGAGGAAACCCAGACGCCAACCGGCCATGCCGTACGATTTGGAAAAAGAAAAAACGCCGATGACGTTTTCCGTGTCCATCGTCAACGGCGAAACGTGCGGGCCATCCCAGGCGAAATCGCGATACGCCTCGTCCGCGATCAGGATGATGCCGGCCTGTCGGGCGATCTGGAGAAGCCGGTCCCATGTCTCCCGGCCGGCCACGGCGCCTGTGGGATTGTTCGGCGAAATAACGATTATCGCCCGGGTTCGGCGGCTGACGGCCCGGCGGACGGCCTCCGGATCGATCGCCCCGTTCGATCCCGTTTCGATGAGCACGGGTTTCAAGCCGAGCAGTTGGAGGGCCATCAGGTTGTTGAAATAATATGGTCGCGGGAGGATTACTTCTTCGCCTGGATCAGCCAGGACCGAAAGCGCGATATAAACGGCCTGATTGGCCCCGGGCGTCAAGCAAAGGCGATCGGGCGAAGCCCCGGCATAGCCTTGCTTCCGCAGGTCAGCGGCCAGAAGGCCGCGCAGGCGCGGGCGGCCGAGATCGTCGCTATAGCCGGTGCCCTCGCCGCCGCGGATCCGTTCCAGAACGCGATCCACGGCGGCCGGCGGCGGGCCGAACCAGGGCAGGCCCTGGGCAAACGAAACGATGTCCTCCCGGCCGCGGGCCAGATCCTTAATCTTCGGGATCGGCGCTTCCATTACGGCTTGGATGGATTTTCCCGGATTCGGCATCATGTCCTCCCGCCGCCTGCCCGGCGGCGCAGGGGCATCGTAACGTTCCCGCCATTCCTTGTCAAAGACCGGAACGGCGGAGCGTCAACCGATCCAGAGCCCTTCAAGCCGGACCTGGAGACAACCCGGGATCCGGTTGAGGAAGTTGACCAGTCCGCTGTGTCTCCACTGAAGCATGCACATGCGCGGCTGAAAAAAATACCGTTCGCCGATGCGGATTTCCCGGCGGGTGTGCTTGACCAGTCCTTCATAGCCTTCGGCGATGTAATACCCGAGATCCTTGAAGCCTTTGCTCCGCGGATCGAGAGGGCCGGTCACGCACCAGACGATGACGCCCGTCCGCTTGTCGACTTCGCAGGCGATTCCGCAGTGAGTGATGGGACAGCCGCAGGACATTCCGAGCGGCCGGCCGATGAGAATGTCGCCCGGTTGGATGTCCATTTCCCGGGTGATCATGGGATTATGGGGGATGATGATCTCCCGCGGTCCGGGATCCTCGGGAAAATGTTCGAGATAGAAGTCGATTTCCCGGTCGAGAGAGTCGCGGTATGTCGGGGCGCATTCATCAACCGCAAACCGGTCCGGCGGACAGACGCTGCCGGCGGCCTGAGTCCGGCTTTCGCAAGGCGAAGCAAAAGCCGCCGGCGCGGCTGAATCTATGGGTGCTTCAGGCTGCGTCCGGGAGGACGCATCGAAGCGGTCTTCGGACAAATAAAGGCAGCGCTTGAGGAGGGCCGGCTCCGCGGCCAGCCGGGCGGCCAGCTCGGCGCACGTCCGAAAGCCGCAGGTCCCGCAGTCGAGGCCGGGAAGGACAGGGCCGCCGGCGTTATTCATATTAGGGAATGACGGGAGTTTGCCCATGATGTGATCTCCTTATTCTCCGCGGTAGAAATTCTGGTTTTCGAGCGAACGGACGACGCCGAAATGAGATTGCCAGCCGACGTCCTTTTTGCCGACGCAGATTGTGCAGGTCCCGACCGGCGGATTGCCTCGCAGGAACATCCGCTCCGGAGCTTCGGGGGCGTGCAGAACCGCGTCGACGAGCGGATCGATGCCGATCCCATGAAGGGCGTTGACTTCGCGGATGCGGACGGCCGGGGCGACGTCCTGGATCCGGGCCCGAAACACCTCGCGCTCGGCCTGGGAAACGCGGTCGATCTTCGTTATGACGGCGATGTCGGCCAGCGACAGCATCGGCCCGACTTTGAGAGGAAGATTCGTCCCGCTGGTGGCTTCGAGAACGACGAGCCCCAGCCCGCCGTCGACGTAGGGCGAGCAGCGGAGGCAGAGCCCGGCCGTTTCAACCAGGAGAACGTCGCATGTTGATTGTCCGGCCCAGAGCAGGGCGTCGCCCAGGACCATGACATTGCAATGGTCCGGACAGAGCTCGCCCGAATACACCTTGCGGACGGGGATTCCGAATTCGGCGGCAAAGAGGGCATCTTCCTCGGCATACTGGACGTCGATTTTGAGAAAGGCAGTCCGATGCCCGCATTGGTCGAGTTTGCGGACAATGTGCCGGAGGACTGAAGTTTTTCCTGTTGTCGCCGGGCCGGCGCATACGACGAGCTTCACAGCACACCTTCCAGCTCCGCTCCGGTCAGGCGCTCGCCCATCCGGATACGGTCCCGCATCTTGGAGAGGAGGTCGTCGAGACGGTCGACCTTGGCCGAAAAGCTCCGCTCGGTCTCATCGGTTCGGAGAAGGCGGACCATGGACCCGCCCTTCATAACCACTCGAAAGTCGGAAAGAAGAGCGATGCGCGGATCATGGGTGACGAAGATGAAGATCTTCCGGCGCCGGCGAAGGAGTTCCAAGGCTCGGGTCCTGTGAATCCCCGCGTTTTCGACTTCGTCCAGGAGAACAATCGGCGTGTCGCAGATGACGGTCGCGTCGGCGATGAGGAGGGCCCGGGTTTGGCCGCCGGAAAGCTCGGTCATCCGGCTTCCCGGGGAGATCGGTTCTCCCGTGAGTTGATTGGCGAACGATAACGTCTCTTCGATCAGGCTCGTCGTCTGGGCGTCCGACTGGCTTCGGATTCGGGCATGGGCCGAGAGGAATTCGCCCACCGGCAGATCGGAAAGAAAAGTCGTGTGCTGGGTGATAAGGGCAATTGGGTTGGAGGAGGGGTTTTCCTTGTACTCGGGCGGGGGGACGCGGCCGTCGATAAGGAGACGGCGCCGGGTCGGCGTGTTGTCGTCGGCGAAAAGCTCTATGTCGTTGATCAGGGTCGTTTTGCCTGAGCCGGTCGGTCCGACGATGCTGACGATGTCGCCCATCCGAAGGTCGATCCGAGAGACAGGTTCCGGGCGGCCGTTTCGGCCGCATCCTCCGTAAAGAGTCACGTTCTCGATCATCTTTTACTCCTTAGCCTATTAGATAAGTCATATAAACTTCTAAAAAAAATCAAAGAACGTCGGCGATCGATGTCCCTTCGAGCTTTTTCGCCACGAGGTCCCTGATGTTGCGGAACACCTGAAGAAGGCGCCTTTCCTTTTCTATCGGCGTCGATTCATAAAAGTAGTAGCTGACGGATTCGGTGGGGGCCAGGGCTCCGTCGAAAAGACGAATGACGTCGGCCAGAAAGATCCCGTCCGCGGGTTTGGCCAGCTTGAATCCTCCCCGCTGGCCTTTCGCGCTCCGCACGTACTTGGCCCGCTTAAGGACGAGGAGAATTTGCTCTAAAAATTTCGGCGGGATGTTCTGGGCCAGGGCGATTGTTTCAACCGAGATGAATCCATTCCCATTGTTTCGAGCCAGATAAACAAGGGCCAGGAGAGCGTATTCACTGCGCGAAGTAAGTTTCACGGTTGTTTTAATGACTTATACAATAGGCCTTGTAATATAAAAGCTCTTTTCTTGTCAAGCGGAATTTTTTCATCTGCCTGGGGATGTTCTGCCTTCAAGAAAGGCGCCGGGCGAAGCCGTAAAAAAATCGGTCCCGAAATCGGCATCTTAAAATCGGTAAATCGGCACAGTCAATCGATACAAATCGACAAATCGGTACCAGGTCCTCCATTTTCCATTTCCACGTTTCTCGCCAGGAATTCCCCTGGAAAGGCCTGCCGCGGAGAATTCGGGAAATGGTTGACCAGGTACCGATTCCAAGGAAGGTGCTGATTCGTCAGGTGCCGATGCAGAGAAAAGGTTGTATTGAGGAAATGGTTGACCAGGTTCGGAATGAACGGGGAAGGGAAGGGGCCGGCGTTGCGGACATCCGGAGCGCGGGGCGCGGCGGATCTCAAGAGACGAGGTTTTCCAGGTCGCCGCAGGGCGTGTACTTCAAGCAGGCGCGGCACTTGTAGACGAGAAAGACTTTTTTGCGGCCATAGGGCTTGTTCGTGATTCCCGAGATCCGCTGGATTTCCGCCATGCCGGCCCGGACGACTTCGGGGCTATGGCAGTGGCGGCAGTAGACTTTCCGGCCCATAAATTCATTATACCGCCCGGCGTTCCGGGGGGCCGGATCCTCGTACTTCGATCCCTCCGGCCCAGCTCTCATTTTCGAGGGAATTTTCGTGAATTCAAGGGCTTGAGTCGAGCGAGACATCGTGAAATAATGAATTTCGGCGGGGGAAATGCCTCCTCGGGAGAAAAAGAGGTTTTGAGATGGATGACCTTATGAGCTGGAAAAACCGGTATGAAGCCCTCTTCCTGGACATCTCCTTTAAGAAATACCGGATGAAGATCGATTACGCGACCATCGAAAAAGCGGTCAGCCGTCTCCGGGGAGGCGAAGCCATCACATACGAGGACCTGGAGACGATCGCCCGGGAAGACCTCTGGGCGTTCAAGAAGTATTACATGTGGCCGGCCCGGGAACAGATCGAGGACGGCCTGGAGAAAACGTGGGGGCTGATCATCGATCCGGTGGCCCGCCCGGACAAGGAAGAGGATATGGTCCGCGGGCTCCTGGCCCTGTTCAAGAGCCTCCCCCTGGCCTCAATCCTCCTGCGGTTTGTCTGGCCGGAGCATTTCGCGATTTATTCCCGGCCCTGCCTGAAGCTCCTTCGGGTGGAGCGCGGCTACGACGATATCGAGGAGTACTTCAACTACAACAACGAGATGCGCGACTACCGGACATCGTTCGGGCTCGAGCGGACGGCCGATGTCGACATGCTGATCTGGGCGATTTCCCAGCGGGAGGACGAGTTCGCGGACATTAAGTCGCTGCTGAGCG
>JAAZPG010000163.1 GCA_012797375.1 Acidobacteriota bacterium | reverse complement strand
TCGCCTACCGGGATTCCCGCCTCAAAAAAACCCGGGAAATCCTCCTGTCCGCGGCTTTCCGGGCGGTTCCGGCCGATAAAACGAAAATCGGGACCTGTATGGATTCCTATATCGCCTTACGGACGGAGCGTCATCCCTCGCGGGATACGGCTTATGCCGGAAGCTTTTTCAAGAATCCCTTGAGTTCCGAGGGAACGCGGCTGGCCGCGGGCAAGCTGCTCGAACAAGTCGGAGCCAAGGAGACGACGGTCGGCGGGGCGGCCGTCTTCCACGGCCATGCGAATTTTCTCTATAATCGCGGGGGGGCGACGGCCGCCGATGTCCGCAAGCTGGCCGACCTCCTCAAGGAGCGGGTGATGGATCGTTTCGGCATCCGGCTGGAGGAGGAGGTTATTTTCCTTCCAGCAGAGCCCGGAGCCGTTTGACCCGAGCGTCCGGAATCCCCCGTTTCTTCACCAATTCCAGGGCCGCCAAGCCGATGGTCCGGTACGCGTCCCGGGCCCGGGGGACCCGGCGAAGCGCCCGCATCTGCCGGGCGACCGTTTCATAATCGAGCCGGGCCAGGGGGCCGGTCAGGGCGTTTTCGGCGTCAAGGATTTTAACGTTTCGTAAAGTTCCTTCGACCAGGGGCAGGAGGGCTTTTTTCGCGGTCGGGGCGGGAATGCCGGCCTCGGCCATGGTCTCGACCGCGAGTCCGAACAGCGGGACGAACAGGTTCGAGGCGAGAACGCACGCCGCGTGGTACAGGATTTTTTGTCCGGCGGTGAGAAGAAGGGGCCGACCGCCCAGACTGCGAACGAGGATTTTCGCTTTCCTCACGGCCGCCGGATCGCCCTCGAGGCCGAAAATCACGCCCCGCACGTGCGAGGCCGGCGTCGAGGGCGTCGGAAACGATTGGGCCGGATGCATCGAGCCGACCGCGGCGCTCCGTTTCGCCAAGGGGGCGAGGATGGCGGCGGGCGCGGCTCCGCTTGTATGGAGGAGCGTTTTGCCCCGCCCGTCCCATTCCCCGGCTTGGAGGACTGAGGCCAGCCCGGCCAGCGCGTCGTCCGGCACGGCGATGAGGATGACCTCCGCGGAGCGGAGGGCGGCGACCGGATCCCGAAACACCCGGCCGCGGCCGATGATCCTCCGCGCCCTCCGGGCAGCCGCCGGATCGGCGTCGGCCAGGCCGGCGATTTCATATCCGGCTTGGGCCAGGGAGTTTCCCAGCGAGGTCCCCACCCGCCCGGTTCCGATGACGGCGATTTTCATGCGTGTTTTTTCCGGGCGAAAGCCTCGGCCCAAAGCTGAACGTCCAGGGCGGACGAGCGTTCCTCGGTTTTCTCCATCTCCCGCGCCTCCCGGCCCCGGCGGAGTGTGGCTTTCAGCTCCCGGACGAAGTCATCGCAGCTGACGTCCGCGGCTCCCGCCTCCCGGGCGACGGCCCGGATTTCCCGGTCGGAGCTGACGACCGACAAGTGACGGCGGTCGCGATGCCGTTCGATGTAGTCCACGATGACGGCGTCGGCCGACTCGCCCGGCGGCGGGAATAAGACGGCGAACTTCTCCTTCCCGGGATCGACGAAGCCGGGCGGAGCGCATCCGTCGAAAACGAGAACGACCCGGCTCCGGGTCAGGCGTTGAAAGGCGCGAAGCTTGCCCACGAGCGCCGCCCGGTGGGCAGGATCCCGATGATATCCGGCGTAAAGGCGGCCCAGCAGATTGTTGCCGTCGATGAGATAAGCCATGTTATCCGGGCGGCCAGTGCATTTTCCGGCCGCCGAAGAGATGAAAGTGGAGATGGAAGACGTCTTGGCCGGAATCCGGCCCGGTGTTGAGCACAACCCGATAACCGCCGGCTTTGACCTCCTTGGCCGCGGCGATGGCCGGGATCTTGGACAGGATGTGCTGAAGGAGATCCATCCGGCCGGCCGGCACCTCGTTGAGAGAGGCGAAATGATCCCGAGGGATGATCAGGGTGTGCACCGGCGCTTGGGGCCGGATGTCGTCGAAGGCGACGATCCGGTCATCCTCGTAGACGATCTTGGCCGGAAGCTCCTTGGAGGCGATCCGGCAGAAAATGCAATCTCTTTTCACGGCAGCCCTCCTTGGTCCTTGCGGACGTCCCCTTGGGAGTCACTCCTTGATGCGCTCGATCCGTGCTCCGAGCTGGCGGAGCTTGGCTTCGATGGCTTCGTACCCGCGGTCGATGTGTTCGACCTCGTTGACGACGGTTTCGCCTCCGGCGATGAGACCGGCCAGGAGAAGACCGGCCGATGCCCGAAGGTCCGAAGCGATCACTTCCGCTCCGGACAGCCGCGACGGTCCCCGGACGATCGCCTTGTCGCCGCTGACTTCGATGGATGCTCCCAGCCGGAGGAGCTCGTTGACGTGCTGGAAGCGGCGGTCGAAAATCGTTTCCGTGATGATCGAGGTTCCCGAAGCCTGGGTCAGAAGGACCATGAATTGGGCCTGCATGTCCGTGGGAAATCCCGGGTACGGCGACGTCGTGATGTCCTCGGGATGGATTTCAGCGGATCCGACGACCCGGATTTTGCCGGTTTCGGGAGTTTCGATCCGGGCTCCGCAATAACGCAGCTTCTCGATGGTCGTGACCAGGTGATCGGGGCGGACGCGGTCGAGGATGATGTCGCCGCGCGTCAAAGCTCCGGCGACCATGTACGTTCCGGCCTCGATCCGGTCGGGAATGATCTCGTGGACCGCTCCGCCGAGGGAGTCGACGCCGGTGACCCGCATCGTTTCTTCGCCGATGCCGTCGATTTTCGCGCCCATCTTGACGAGAAGCTCGCAGAGGTTCTGGACCTCGGGCTCGCGGGCGCAATTGCGTAGAATCGTTTCGCCCCGGGCCAGGGAAGCGGCCATGACGATGTTTTCCGTTCCGCCGACGGTGTTTTTCTCAAAGTGGATGTCGGCGCCCTGAAGACGAGGGGCTTCGGCTTTGATGTACCCGTGCTCCAGGGTGATGGACGCCCCCAGCTTGTGAAGGCCGGTCATGTGCAGGTCGATCGGCCGGGAGCCGATGGCGCAGCCGCCCGGCAGGGCGACGATCGCCTTGCCGAAGCGGGCGACCAACGGGCCGAGGACGAGAATGGAAGCCCGCATCACCTTGACCAGATCATAGGAGGCTTCCTCCCGGTGAATCCTCGGAACCTGCATTTCGAGGACGTTTTCCCGCAGGTCGCCTTCGGCCCCGAGCTCGCCGAGGAGGGTCATCATGGAGTAGACGTCCCGGACAAGCGGGACGTTCTCCAGCCGGATTTTGTTCTCGGTCAGCAAGGCGGCGGCGATCGCCGGAAGCACGGCGTTCTTCGACCCGGAAACGCGGACGCTTCCCCGGAGAGGGAGGTCGGGGCCTCCTCGGATTCGGATTTTTTCCATTGTCGGCGTTCCTTCAGAGCCGTTTCAGGGCTTGGTCCAAGTCGGCGATCACGTCGGCCGGATCCTCGGCTCCGACGCACAACCGGATGAGCTGGGGAGGAACGTCGGCCATGCGCCGGGCTTCCTCGCCCTGCTGTTGGTGGGTGGAAATAGCCGGGATCGTGGCGACGCTCTTGATCCGCCCGAGGTCGGTGGCCCGGTAGATCATCTTGAAGCCGTCGTAAACCTTGCGGGCGTTTTCCGGAGGGCCGTCCACCCGGAAGCCCATGAGATGGCCGTACCGGTTGACTTCCCGCCCCGTTCCATCGTCGGAATCCACAAGCGTCATGTATTTCTTGGCCAGAGGGTGGAGAGGGTGGGAGGGAAGGCCGAGGTAGTCGACCTGGTAGATTTTCGGATGGCCGGAGAGCCACTCGGCCACTTGCTGGCAATTCCGGCTGACCAGGTCCATCCGCGAGCGCAGGGTTCGTAATTCGTTCAAGGCCATCATGGCGTTGAACGGGGCGGCGGCCGGGCCGTTGTCCCGATAGGGAAGGAACTTCACGTACTCGGCGTAGCTGTCCTTGAAAAGCGGGTGGTCGTTGGAGACCTTGGTCGTAATCGGCTTGCGGCTGATCAAAGCCCCGCCGACGGCCGTTCCGCTCATGGTGATGGATTTCGTCATGGAATGAACGACGATGTCGGCCCCGTGGGCCAGGGGCCGCATCAGGGCCGGCGTGGCGCAGGTGGCGTCGACGATGAAGGGGATGCCCCACTTGTGGGCCAGGTCGGCGACCGCCCGGAGGTCGCAGAACGACTGCTGGGGATTGCTCGGGGCTTCCATGTAAAGGAACCGGGTGTTTTCATCCACCTTGGCGGCCCAGTCCTCGATATGGTGGGGCTTGCAGACCCAGCGGGCTTCCAAGCCTCTCTCCTGGCCCTTGCGCAGGTTGAAGAGCTGGAACGTGCCTCCGTAAACCTGGATGGAGGAGACGAAATTGATCTTTTCGCTGTTGTTTTTCCGCACGAGCAGGGGATCGACGGCCATGGAGATGGCGCCCATCCCGGAGGCCGTGACCAAGCACGACGCGTCCACCCCGGCCTTGTAGCTTTCGAGGAGGGCCATCGTCCATTCGAGGTAGTAGGTGGTCGGATTGGCGATCCGGGAGTAGCACCACGTGGGAATCAGATAGGCCAGGGCGGCTTCGAGCTCGTCGGCGTCCCGATAATGCTGGGAATCCGAGAGGAAGAGCGGCTCGATGACCGCGCCTTGGTTGCGGACATAGGATTCTTCGAGCGAGTAGAGGCCGTGAACGG
>JAAZPG010000162.1 GCA_012797375.1 Acidobacteriota bacterium | reverse complement strand
TACAAAGCCCAGGCGCTGGACATCAAGGGCCGGGCGCTCTCCAACATCCAGATCTCCGAATATTCCAAAGCCCTTCAGAAATCCGGCCTGTTCAACGACGTCACGATTTCCTCCTCCAACCAGATCACCGTCGGCAAGAACGTCTTCCAGGAATTCATTCTGAGAGCCCCGCTCCCCGCCCCGGCGGCGAAAGGCCCGGTGGCAAAATGAAAAACAAGACCCTGACGACGTATCTCCTCCTCGGGGCGATCGTCGCCGGCCTGTTCTATTTCGCCTATTACAAGCCGAAGCAAGCCTCCCTGAAAACGGTCCGAAACGAGCGCATCCAGGCCGAGCAGCAGGTCGAGATTCTCCGGGTGAAAAAGCGCCAGTTGGACGCCATCGAAGCCGAGCTGGTCTCGCTCAACGCCTCTCTGTCCGAGCTCGAGACGATCATCCCCCAGAAAAAGGAAACGAGCGACATCCTCCGCAACATCCAGCAGATGGCCTTCGACCAGCAACTCGACCTCGTCCGGTTCGCCGAGGACCGGGAAACCGCCCGGGATTTTTACACCGAATGGCCGATTCCGATCGTCGTCAACGGGACCTACCACAACCTGGCCCAGTTCTTCGACCGTATCCTTCATTTCCCCCGGATTTTCAACATCGACGATTTCTCGATCAAGGCCCTCTCCGATCAGCGGAGCGGCAACACCATCACCGCCTCCTTCACCCTTAAATCCTATTTCTTCCTGGAACAGGCGATGATCAAGAAACCGGCCCCGACTCGGCCGCGGCCGGTCAAGCAGGAACGAAATGAATTTTAAACACGCGCTTACGGCTTGCGGGCTGATATTAGCCTTCGTCCTTCCCCTGGCCGCGGCCCTCCAGGAAACGCCGCCGCCGGAAAAGCCCGCTCCGGCTCCTGAAAAGAAAATCGTCGCCCCTGTCTTTTCCTACGATCCCGAGGGCCGCCGAGACCCGTTCAAGGACCTGTTCGGCGGCGAGCGGTTGAGATCCAAGCGGATCGTGACCGGCTTGTCCGATATGGAGATCGGCGACATCGTCCTGATGGGCATCGTCAAGGCCCAGAACCGCTACGAGGCCATCGTCGCGTTCGGCGAGGGATTCCCCTTGTCGCTGCACGAAGGCCAAAAACTCGCCGACGGCTTTGTCCTCTCCATCGAAGCCGACCGCGTCGTTTTCCGCCAGACCAGTGATAAAGGAATCCCGCTTGCCAAGCCCAAAGATATCGCGAAAGAGATCTCGCCCGAGGAGCCCGCTCATGACTAAGACCCCCATCCGGCTCACCCTAGCCGTCGTCGGACTCGCGATTGCGGTCGCCGGGTTCTCCCAGACGGGATCTTCCCCCGCGCCGCTTCGGGTCACCATCCTGCCGACCCGGGTCAACGTCCGTGTGATCCTGGACGGCGCCGCCCTTCCGGCGGGGATATCCCCGGCCTACGCCGCGGGGAACGAGGCCGTGCTCACGGCCGAGCTGCCGAAGGGTTCGACCTTGGCCGCCGTCCCCCTGATCCCGGCCGACGAACCCGCCCTTGTCCGGGCGGCCAAGCTCGGTCCGGCGGCCGACGGCCGGACGCTTCTGTCCCTGACTCTGGCTGAGCGGGTTCCTGTCCGCTGCTGGACGGAGGAGACTAAAACCGTCATCGAATTGATCCGGATTCAGCGCGGAGAAGATTATCTCATCGCCCCCGATACCAAGGCCGAGCTCGACCGCACCGCCCGGTCCGTTCAACCGCTGGCGATTTCGACCGACGCGGACGCCGGGAACCGGTTCGATCTCAGCGTCCGGCAGGGCCGACGGGCGATCATCAATACCTTCGCCCTGGACAATCCGCTGCGTCTCGTGGTCGACGTTTTCGACGCGGTCTTGGGGCAGCCCCCGGCCGAAGTGTACGTCGGCCGCCACGGAGTGGAAAAATTCCGGACCGGCCAGTTCAAAAAAGGCGATCCCTATTCCATCAGCCGGATTGTCTTTGACCTCCGGGAGCCGCGGCTCTTCGCCCTGGCCGCCGCGGACGACGGAGTGAGCGTCGTCTTCGCCGACGCCGCTCGGCCGATCGCCGCGGTTTCGGGCGGCCCAACCGCGGCCGCCGACTCGGCTCTCGAAAAAGTCATCGCCGTGAAAAACGCCGCCC
>JAAZPG010000161.1 GCA_012797375.1 Acidobacteriota bacterium | reverse complement strand
GTCCTCTTCGTCGAGAAGGAAGGCCTCGGCCGGGCCCGGACCGCGGCCCTGTTCGCCCTGGCTTCGAGCCAGCTCTTCCACAGCCTGAATTGCCGCAGCCAGCGCGATTCCCTGTTCACGCTCGGTTTCTTCACCAACATGAAGCTGATCGCCGCCATCGGCGTGTCGCTGGCCCTCCAGATCGCGATCCTGTACCTCCCGTTCACCCAGAAAATCTTCAAGGTCGAAGCCCTCGGGCCGCTCGATCTGGCGATCGTCGTCGCCGTCTCCTCGTTCCCGCTGTGGATGATGGAGCTGGTCAAGCGATTCAGCCGGCGCCGCCGGGAGAAGGCCGAAGCCTGACCGGAACGGCCGATGATCCAAGTCGAAAATCTTACCAAGCGGTACGGCGGGCAGACGCTGTTCGAGGGCATCTCTTTCAAGATCAACCGCCGGGAGCGGGGCGGTCTCGTCGGCCGCAACGGCCACGGCAAGACCACGCTTTTCCGCTTGATCGTAGGCCAGGAAGAGCCGGATGAAGGATTGATCTCCATCCCCCGCAGCTACCGGATCGGCTACGTCGAGCAACATCTCGGCTTCACCGCCCCGACCGTCTTCCAGGAAGCCGCCTTGAGCCTGCCCCGGGATCAGCGGGATGATTTCTGGCGGGTCGAGAAGATCTTGGCCGGGCTGGGCTTCGGGGAGGCCGACCGGGCGAAGCACCCGGCCGAGCTTTCAGGAGGATTCCAAGTCCGCTTGAACCTGGCCAAGGTCCTCTTGGCCGATCACAACATGCTTCTCCTGGACGAGCCGAACAACTACCTCGACATCACCTCGATCCGCTGGCTGGAGAAATTCTTGAACGCCTGGCCGGGCGAGCTGATCCTGGTCACCCACGACCGCAGCTTCATGGACAAGGTCGTCACTCACACCTTGGCCATCCACCGCCGGAAAGTGAAAAAAATCGAGGGGACCACGGGCAAGCTGTACGATCAGATCGCCTTGGAGGAGGAGACGTACGAAAAAACGCGGATCAACGACGAGCGCCGGCGGAAGGAGATCGAGAATTTCATCGCCAAGTTCCGGGCCAGCGCCCGCCTCCAGGGCCTGGTCGAATCCCGGAAAAAAACGCTGGCCAAGATGGGCCGGAAGGAAAAGCTGGAGCGGTTGCCGTCGCTCGATTTCGCCTTCACGGCCAAGCCCTTCCACGGCAAGTACGTCCTGAACATCGACGGCCTGACGTTCGGCTATGACCCGGAGCGGCCCCTGATCCGCGATTTCGGCTTGAGCATCGGCGCCCGCGACCGGGTGTTCATCATCGGTCCGAACGGCAAGGGCAAGACCACGTTTCTCAAGCTCCTGGCCGGCCGCCTGGAGCCCCAAGCCGGGACGGTGGTCAGCCCGATGGCCGTCACGACCGGCTATTTTGAGCAGACCAACGTCCAATCCCTGGGTCCCCAGAACACCGTGCTGGAGGAGATCCAGAATGCCGACGCCTCGATCGAGCCGGCCAAGGCCCGCTTCCTGGCCGGGATGATGATGTTCGAGGACGACAACGCCCTGAAAAAGATCAGCATCCTGTCCGGCGGCGAAAAAAGCCGCGTTCTCCTGGCCAAGCTCATCGCCGCTCCCGTGAATCTCCTGCTCCTCGACGAGCCCACCAATCATCTCGACATGGATTCCTCGGACGCCCTGCTGGCGGCCCTGGATGAGTTCGAGGGGGCGGTGATCATGGTCACCCACAACGAGCTGTTCCTCGATGCCCTGGCCGAGCGGCTGATCGTCTTTCAGGACGACGGCCTTTCGGTCTTCGAGGGGACGTACGACCGCTTCCTGGAAAAGGTCGGCTGGTCGACCGAAAAG
>JAAZPG010000160.1 GCA_012797375.1 Acidobacteriota bacterium | reverse complement strand
GGTCCCGTCCATTCCGCGGCCGAGATTGATGTCCATCAGAATGAGATCGATCTCTTTTCCCCGGATCCGGACGGCCTCGATCGCCTCTTCTCCGCCATGGACGACGATGACCTGGTATCCTTCGTCCTGGAGCTGCTTGGCCTCGTCCCGGGCGACGAGGGCTTCGTCTTCGACGAGGAGGAGGGTCTTGCCCTTGAACATGATCAAGCCGCCGGCCGGAGTTCGCCGGGCCGGAGAAAAACGAGCCGTGTCTTGCTCATAATGATCGAAATATAGCCCCCCCGCCGGTGCGAGTCAAGAACGGATTCCCCCGGCATGATTCCCGAGGCGAAACGACGGCGGCCCTTTTCTTTGAAGAGAGGAATCGAAAAACGAGCCGAAGGCCGCCCGCTTCAGGAAGGCGCGCCGCGGGGAGCGTTCATCTCCGTCCGCGGAAAGGCGGCTTAGGCCGCGGGGCGGGGATGTCTCGAATTCTTGGAATCCTTCTGAGTGCGACGGGTCACATCCGTTCCGGGACCGAGAGGCCCATGAGATCGAGAACCCGCTCCAGAACGCCGCGGACGTGATGGAGCCCGAGAATCCGCAGGCCCCTGACGTCCGGCCGTTCCTCGGACAGGACCGGCCGGCGGTGGTAATAGGCGTTGACTTTTTGGGAGAGAAGGAAGGCGAACTTGGCCAGGTGAGAGAACTCGAGCGAGGCCAGGGAATGCAGGATCTCCTCCTCGAGCTTGGAGGAGGCGGCGATCAGATCCCAGAGCTCGGTCCGTTCGGCCGCGTCCAGGACGTCGAAGGAAGGGGGGGGGTCGGACGCCCGCCTCTCGATGTCTTCCCGGCTCGTCCCCTCGCGCTCCTCCAGCTTTCTGAAGATGCTGTTGAGGCGGACGACCGTGTAGAGGAGATAAGGGCCGGTCTCGCCCTCGAAGCTGAGGGCCTCGTCGACATCGAAGACGATCATCGAATGGCGGGCGAACTTCAGCATGAAATACCGCAGGGCCGCTTTGGCGATGTCGGCCGCCGTCCGGTTCTTGGCCTCGTCCGGCAGGTCGGGATTGCGCTTATCCACTTCGGCCCGGGCTTTCTCTTCGAGGAGGTCGAGGAGATCGTCGGCTTTGACCCCGAGGCCTTTCCGCCCGGAGACCTCGACGAAGCTTTTCCCCTCCTCGCCGGCCGCCGCTTCCAACCCCAGGTATTTGAGGCTCCGGGGGGACAAGGCGACCATCTCGTAGGAGAAATGGACCGACCGCTCGGCCTGCTCCTCGAAGTGAAGCGCCCGGAGCCCCTGGACGACGACTTTCTGGAGATAGGCCTGGCGGGAATCGATGACGTTGTAAACGCGGCCGGCCCCGCCGAACGAGACCTTCCGGCCGTTGGGTTCGGCCGTCGAGATCCAGAGGGTCCGGCCGTTCTCCTCGGCGAACGGTTCGTAATAGAAATCCCGCCCGAGGAGGCCGAATTTCCACATCTGGTAAGCGATGTCCTTGCCGACGTAGGTGACCGTCCCGTCGCCGCGGACGATGATTTTTTCCCGGTCGTCCTCGTCCTCGACTTTCATGACCCAGCAGCCCGCGTTCGGTCCCTCGGTCTGAAGCGAGATCGCCCGGCGCTCCTTGAGAAGGGCGAAGGCCCGCTCCCAGAACCGGAGGCCGAGAATGCTCGACTCGCAGGGAAGGACGTCGTAGGCCGCGCCGATCCGCGTCATCGTCCGGAGATGGGCCCGGGCGACGCGCCGGGAAACGGCGAAGGCCATCCCGCTCTCGGGCGGGCGGCCGTGTTCGATGTTCTTGAGGATCTCGGCCTTGCGGCCCCGGCTTTCGGGGTGCTCCTCCAGGTACGCGACGGTCCGGGCGTAGAGATCCCAGCAGTAATAATCGAACCGCTCGATCCGGTCCAGGTCGGCCTCCGTCTTCCGCTCGAGCTCCATCAAGCCGTAAACGACGTCGACGACCTGGACGCCGGTGTCGTCGAGATAATTCTGGACCTCGACGGTTTCCCCCTTGGCCCGGAGGCACCGGACGAGGGTGTCGCCCAGGCAGGCGTTCCGGAGATGGCCGATGTGGGCCGCCTTGTTGGGGTTGATGTTCGTATGCTCGACGATGATCTTTCGTTCCTCCGGCCGCAGGGCGCCCCGTCCGGCCGAAGCGAGCCGTTCGGCGAAAAACGGATCCGGATCCAAAAACAGGTTGATAAAGCCGGCCCCGGCGATTTCCAGGCGCGAAATCCCCGGCGGAACGCCGATCTCGGCCGCCATTTTTTGGGCGATTTTCCGGGGATTGTCCCCGATTTTTTTGGCCAGGGAGAGGGGAAGCGAGAGGGCCAGGTCGCCGAATTTGGCCTGGGGCGGGTAGAGAAAATCGATGTCTTCCCGGACGATGGGGTAGAGATCCTTCAGCCGTTCGTAGAGAATGGTCCGAAGTTTTTCTTTCAGGACAAGCATAACCGCCCCATTATAGCACAGGGCTTTTCCCCTGTTCAGGCTCTTGGCAAAACCGGCTGAATATGCTCTACTGTTTTTCACGGACAAGGAGACACCATGAAAAAAGCACTCGCTTTGGCGTTGGTCCTAAGCGTCGTTGGATTTTCCTGTTCCCCCGGCAAGACCGAGGGAACGAAGCTCGCCGAGGGCACGCCGGCCTATCAGCTGGCCAAGGACCTGTCGGCCGTTCTGCCGTTGTTCGACCCGGACAAGAACACGGTTCTTTATGAAGCCAAGAAATTCACGGTCACCGCCGGCGACGTGGCCGAGGTCATCCTGAACACCATGGGGAACGCGGCTTTTCAGCTCATCGACCGGGATCCGGCGGGCTTGAAAGCGGCCGTCCTCCAGGCCGCCGAGCAGATCGGCGAGCGCCGGCTGCTGACGGCCGCGGCCGAGGCCGCCGGGATCACCTTCTCGCAGGAGGAATTCGACAAGGTTCTGGCCGAGCAATATGCCAAGGCCGGCGGCGAGGAGGCGTTCCTCGAGATGCTGAAGTCGAACAAGGTGGATCCCGAGTCCTTCAAGAGGATGATGCGGGAGGAGCAGATGATCGGCAAGTTCCTCGAGGCCGATGTTTTCCAGAAGATCACGGTCGGCGAGGAGGAGCTCCGCCAGGCTTACGCCGCGGACAAGACCGCGACCGTCCGGCACATCCTCCTCATGACCCAGGGCAAACTCGAGTCCGAGATTCCGGAGATCCGGAAAAAGATGGAAGACCTCCTGGCCCGGGCACGGAAGGGGGAGGATTTCGCCGCCCTGGCCCGGGAATACACCGAGGATCCCGGTTCCAAGGAAAACGGCGGGCTTTATGAGGATTTCCCCCGGGGAATGATGGTCAAGCCGTTTGAGGACGCCGCCTTCAGCGTGCCCGTGGGGGAGCTCAGCGGCGTCATCGAGACGAAATACGGCTTTCACATCCTGAAGGTCGAGAACCGGATGAAGGAAACCGAACCGTTCGAAGCGGTCCGGACCCGGCTCGAAGACAATTTAAAGCTGGCCAAGCGGGCCGGCGTCTACGAAAATTTCGTGGCCGGCCTCAAGAGCAAGGCCGGGTTCGTCGAGGTCAAATCCTGAGCCGGCTTACCGGATGAGGGAGATCCCGAACCAGAGCTCGTCGTCCTCGTTGACGGCGTCGAGAAAAACGAACGTGTAGCGGATCAAGGGGGCGATCGTCCAGTCCCCGAGGGTGAAGGGCAGCGAGGCGCCGATCGTCAGGTCGGAAAATCCGCTCTCTTCAATGAACTGCCGGCTGTTGTAGCCGAGTTCGGCGCACAAATCCAGCCCGAGGCTCTCCGAAATCGCCACCGAGTGAGAGGCCTCGAAAAGCGCGTAAAGGCCGGAGCCGAGGTTGAAGTCATAGAAGAGGGTGAGGGTGGGGGACAACAGGATTTCGGGCCATCCGGCCGAGACGTAGAATTCCTGCGTCGTGTTCTCCTTGCAGACGTCCTTCCCGCCGAAAAAATAGCCGTAATTGATGAATCCGGCGGACATTTCCAGATGGTCCGAAAGGGAAAAGGTATAATCCAAAGTCAAGTCGATTTCATCGTAATCCTTGTAGACCGGCCGTTCGCCCAGGGCGAAGCTCCCCCAGAGGTTCACGGAAAATCCCGATTCCCCGAACGCGTAGGTCAGGGACGGCTGGAGGGCGGGCTGGTTGTTCCAATAAAGGTCCCAGCCCCGCCAGATGTACTTGGACATCACGTCCGCCTGGAATTCGAATTGGGCGGACGAGGGGACCGCCCCGGACAGGATCGTCAGAGCCGCGGCCGCCAAGACCGCCTTCACGCGCCAGGACTTCATCGCTCTTCCTCCTCCGGAATCGTTGAGGCCGGCCAATGATTCTTGTTCTCCCCGCGCTCCGGCCCGAAGAGGCGCTATTATACGGGAAATCGAATCCGGAATTAAGAATTGAAAAACAAAGGCGGTTTTTCCACCTTTTCCCCCGGATTTCGACTTAACGGGCGGAAATCCGCCTTAGGAGGGAGACATGATCCGTCAACGGCTCGGCTGGATACCGGACATCCCGGACTTCCGGGATTATTCGGGGGAGACTCCGGTCGTGCGGGACCTCATGGCCGGGGCCCGTCGACGGCCGGGCCTTCCGCCGCAGAGGGCGGGCGGGGGAGGCCGGCCCGCGGGGGCGTCCGAACCGCTTCCCCCGGCCGTCGATTTGCGAAGCCACTGCTCGCCGGTCGAGGACCAGGAAAACCTCGGCTCGTGCACGGCCAACGCCGGAACGGGGATCATCGAGTATTACGAGCGCCGGGCCTTCGGCCGGCACCTGGAGGCTTCGCGCCTCTTCCTCTATAAAGCCGCCCGCAACCTGATGAAGATCTCCGGCGACACGGGCGCTTATCTCCGGACGACGATCGGAGCGATGGTCCTCTTCGGCGTTCCTCCCGAGGACTACTGGCCCTACGATGACCGGCCGGACCGGTTCGACCGCGAGCCGCCGGCCTTCTGCTACGCTTTCGCCCAAAACTACAAGACCATCCGCTATTACCGTCACGATGTCCCCGGAACGCCGGCCGGGGAAACGCTCGACCGAGTCAAGACCCATCTGGCCGCCGGTCATCCGTCGATGTTCGGGTTCACCGTCTACGGCTCCATCGAGGCGGCCGGCGGCGACGGGGCGATTCCCTTCCCGGGACCGCGGGAGCGGATCGAGGGAGGGCACGCCGTGGCCGCGGTCGGTTATGACGACCGGCTCAAGATCAGGAACGAAAAAAACGGCGGGGGAGAAACGACCGGAGCCCTCCTCATCCGCAATTCCTGGGGAAAGGGATGGGGGGACGGCGGGTACGGCTGGCTGCCGTACGCCTACGTCCTCCGCGGCCTGGCCGAGGATTTCTGGTCCGTCTTGAAGAAGGATTGGATCGACACCGGCGCCTTCGACGAGTGAGCCGGCCGGATTTCAGCTCCGGGGAGGAAAACTCCCGGCCGGAGGGACGCCGGCTTCCCGGGCCGCCCGGGCGGCCAGGTAGTCGAAGGCGACGTCCATGGCCGCGTGATCGGCGACTAAGACGAGCGTGTCTCCCGGCTCGACCAGGAAATCGGCGGCCGGGCCGGTGTGGGATTCTTCGCCGCGGACGACGGCGATGACGGTCGCTCCCGTCCGGGCCCTCAAGTCGAGCTGGGCCAAGGTCCGCCCGGCGGCCGGGCAATCCGGGCCGACGTAAAACGTCTCAGCCGTCCCGGCCGTCAGCAAGTCGACGATTTTCTCGAAGGACGGCCGGACCGGGCCGGTCGTCCGCAAGATCCCGTACCGTTCGGCCCGGACGGCCTTGACCTCGGCGTCGATGATGTTTTTGGGGATGTGGTAGGCCTCGAGAACCTGGGAAAAAATCTCGATGGAGGTCTCGAATTCCTCGGGGATCACGCTGTCGGCTCCCGCTTCGTAGAGCGCGTCGAGGCCGGTGACGTATCGCGACCGGACGATGATCTGAGCCTTGGAGCCCAGCCCCCGGACGAGGAGCAGGCCTCGGCGGGTGGCGGTCGCATCGGAGATGGCGAAGACGATGATTTTCGCCCGGCGGATGCCGGCCAGCCTGAGGATCTCCGTCCGGCAGACATCCCCGAAAAGGGTTTTTTCGCCGTCCTCGACGGCTTGGCGGATAAGCTTCGGATTGAGATCGATGACAAGATGCTCGATCCCGGCGGTTCGGAGGACGCGGGCCAGGTTCTGCCCGTTCAGTCCGTACCCGACGATGATGACATGGCCGTTCATCCCGGCCGCCGGCGATTCCTTTTCCTCCGCCGCGCCGTCGGCCTTCCGCAGCGCTTTGCGGGCCGCCCCGGCGCTCAGGGCGTCGGCCGCCCTCAGGAGATACGGCGAGACGATCATGGTCAGGATCGCCGAGGACAGGAACAGCTGAAATCCCGGGCCGGCGAGGAAGCCGTGGGCCCGGGCGGCTCCGGCCAGGACGAAGGCGAATTCCCCGATCTGGGCCACTCCCAGGGATCCGAGAAGGATGCCCCGCGGGGACAGCTTCAGGATTTTAAGGACGACCGAATTGATTAGGGTCTTGAGAATAATAACCCCGACGGCCATGGCTGCGGCAAGGCCCATCGCCCGGCTGAAAATCCGGATGTCGAGGAGCAGGCCGATCGAGATGAAAAACAGGCTGATGAAGACGTCCTTGAGAGGGAGGATATCGGCGGCCATCTGGTGGGAATAGGGCGAGTCGGCGACGATCAAGCCGGCTAAAAAAGCCCCGAAGGCCATGGACAACCCCAGAGCTCCGGAGAAGAGAGCCAGTCCCAGGCAGAGGAGGAGCGAGGACAGAATGAAAAGCTCCCTGATCCGCGTCCGAATAATGACCTCCAGCAGCCGCGGCACGGCCGCCCGCAAAAAGAAAAAAGCCGCGGTGATGGCCGCCAGACTCCAGCCGAACTTGGCGATCACCCCTGTCGACCCGGCGGCTCGGCCGGCCAGCAGCGGAATCAGGGCGATGACGGGCACGGCGATCAGATCGTTGAACAGGGTGATGGCCATGATGGTCCGGCCGTGCGGAGAGTCCAATTCGCCTCGGTCGGCCAGGATTTTCGCCACTAAAGCGGTGGCGCTGTTGGCCGCGATGAAGCCGATGATCACCGCCTCGCCCGGGCGGAAGCCCAGGGCGATGAAAATCGCGGCGACGGCTCCCGTAGTCAGGCCGACCTGAAGCCCGCCGCCGAGGAAAAACGGCCGGCGGGCGGCGACCACGGCGCGGAGGGAAAAGTCCAGGCCGATGACGAACAGGAGCATCATCACGCCGACGTCGGCCAGAAGGGAGATCGTCGCGTCGCTTTTGACCAGCCCGACGCCCGAGGGACCCAGGAAGACGCCGGTTAACATGAAGCCGACGACGGCCAGGATTTTCAGCTTCTGGCTGACGGCCACGACGAACAGGGCCGCCGCCAGGATGAAAACCAGGGTCGTCAGAACGGATGTTTCGCCCACTTCAGAAAGAGAATATCACACGGCGCAAGCCGCGGACTAGTAAAATTCTTTTTCGCCGGGGCCGGCGAAGGGGCCCTGCTTGACGGCCAGGATGCGGGAATCGGTCAAGAAGGTCGCTTTGTGGCCGCCCCGGGCCAGGAGGATGCTGTCGCCGGCCTTAAGGATGACCGCCTTGAGCTTCGTCCCTGATTCGTCAAACAGGTCCAGGCGCATTTTCCCGTCGAGAACGACCAGGACTTCCTGGGTCCGGACGACCGGACCCTTGCCGGCCTTGTGACGGTGCCTCTCGACGGTCCGGCCCTTGGGGTGGACGAGAAGACCGAGCTGCTGGGAGAAATCGTCCGGGGTGAAAAAACGCGGACCGCGGCCGGCCGATTCGGCCCGGACCAGGATGGCATAAATAGTCCCGTCCTTGGCGATTTCGACGGGATTCTTCATGGCCTCTCCTCCTCTCCTGATCGGCATTGTACGCTCTCGTCCTCCCCTTGCCAAGACGGGGCCGTTGTGATAAAAAAAACATCTCTCATTCTCGATCTCTGATTTCCAAAAGGAAGGTCCGATGAAACAAACCCGTTTCAACGCTCATCATCGCCGCCTCGGGGCGAAAATGGTCGATTTCTTCGGCTGGGACATGCCCGTCGAGTACAAGGGAATCATCGACGAGCACGTCGCCTGCCGGACGGCGGCCGGGCTCTTCGATGTCAGCCACATGGGTGAGGTCCACGTCACGGGAAAAGACGCCCTGGCCTTCATCCAGCATGTCTCGTCCAACGACGCAGCCCGCCTTTCCCCCGGGATGATCCAGTACTCCGGCCTCATGACCGACAAGGGGACCTATGTCGACGACATGCTGATTTATTGCCTCCATCCGGAGTTCTTCCTGCTCGTCGTCAACGCGGCCAATACCGACAAGGACTTCGCTTATCTCACCGCCCATGAGGGCGCGTACGACGTCGTCCTGGACAACGCCTCCGACCGCTACAGCCAGCTCGCCCTCCAGGGCCGCCAGGCGATCCCGATCCTCCAGCCGATGACCGAGATCCCCCTGGCCGGGATGAAGCCGTTCACCTTCGCCTTCGGCAAGGTCGCCGGCAAGGAATGCCTGGTCTCGCGGACGGGCTACACCGGCGAGGACGGGTTCGAAATCTACACGCTCGATCCCGATCCCGGAATCCTTTGGGATTCCCTCATGGAGAAGGGGACGCCGCTCGGGATGCAGCCGGTCGGGCTCGGGGCCCGGGACACGCTCCGCCTCGAAGCCCGCCTGCCCCTCTACGGCAACGATATCGACGACACGACGACGCCGCTCGAGGCGGACTTCAAGTGGATCGTCAAGTTCAAGAAGGGCGATTTCATCGGCCGCGACGTCCTGGCCCGGCAGAACGAGGAGGGGATCACCCGCAAGCTCGTCGGCTTCGAGCTGATCGACCGGGGCATCGCCCGGGCCCATTACCCCGTCTTCGTCGAGGGAGCCCCGGCCGGACAGGTCTGCTCGGGAACGTTCGCCCCGCTTCTTAAGAAAAGCATCGGAACGGTCTATCTGCCGGCGGCCAAGGCCGCCGTGGCGACCGAGTTCGAAATCCTGATCCGGGACAAGAAAGCCCGGGCCAAGGTCGTCCCCTCGCCGTTTTATAAGCGGGATTACTGAGTCTCATCCGCCGACATTATCCATAACAGAAGGAGGCCGCGCATGTATCCTCAAGATTACAAGTTCTCCAAGGAGCACGAATGGGTCAAGGTCGACGGCGACACCGCCGTCATCGGGATCAGCGACTATGCCCAGAATCACCTGGGGGACGTCGTTTACGTCGATCTCCCGGCCGTCGGGACCAAGCTGACCGCCCACCAGACGATCGGCTCGATCGAATCGGTCAAGGCCGTGTCGGAGATCTTTTCGCCCGTCTCCGGCGAAGTCATCGAGACGAACGCCGGCTTGACCGACGCCCCGGAAAAGGTCAACCAGGACCCCCACGGCCAAGGGTGGATCCTGAAGCTGAAAATGGCGGACAAGGGGGATCTGAATGCCCTGATGAACGCCGCCGATTATGAGAAATATCTCGAGGGCTTGGAACATTAATCCTCCTGGAAAGGCCGGTTTATGAGCTATATTGCGTTGAGTGATCAAGACAAGAAGGAGATGCTGGCCCGCCTCGGCGTCTCCTCGGTGGAGGAGCTGTTCGGCTGCATCCCCGAGGATTCGCGGCTGCGCCGGGATCTCGACCTTCCCCCCGCGATGTCCGAGCCGGAGCTGCTCGGCCACATGGACGCTGTCGCCGGCCGAAATACCTACGGGCGGCACCGGTCGTTTCTGGGGGGCGGGACGTATCACCATTACATCCCCGCGGTCGTCGATTCCCTGAGCGCCCGGACCGAGTTCCTCACGCCCTACACGCCCTATCAGCCGGAAGTCAGCCAGGGAACCCTCCAGGTCATCTTTGAGTACCAAACCCTGATCTGCCGTCTGACCGGGATGGACATCGCCAACGCTTCCCTTTATGACGGCGCCTCGGCCGCGGCCGAAGCCGCCCTCATGGCCCGGCGCCTGACCGGTCGGAGCCGGATTCTCGTCGCCCGCTCCCTCCATCCCCAGTACCGGGAGACAGTCCGAACGCTGACCCGGAACCTCGGATTGGCCGTGGAGGAAGTCGGATTCGGCGGGGACGGCGGCCTCAATCCGGAGGAGCTCCGGGCGAAAACGGGCCCGGACGTCTGCGGCTTGATCGTCCAATCCCCCAACTTCTTCGGCGTGGTCGAGGATCTGGCCGCCTGCGCGGCCGCCGTCCACGAGTCCAAGGGCCTGCTGATCGTCTCCGTGGCCGAGGCTCTTTCCCTCGGGATTCTCGAGGCGCCCGGCAAGCTCGGCGCCGACATTGTCTGCGGCGAAGCCCAGTCGTTCGGCATCCCCCCGTCCTTCGGCGGTCCGGGCCTCGGGTTCATGGGCTGCAAAAAAGAGTATCTCCGCCAGCTGCCCGGCCGCATCTGCGGCTTGACCAAGGACGTCGAGGGCCGGCGGGGCTTCGTCCTGACGCTCTCGACCCGGGAACAGCACATCCGCCGGGAGAAAGCGACGTCGAACATCTGCAGCAACCAGGGCTGGTGCGCCCTCCGGGCGACGATTTACCTCGAATCGGCCGGCCAAAACGGCCTCCGGGACATCGCCTTGCAGAACGTCCGGAAGGCGGCCTACGCCGCCGGCAAGCTCGCCGCCGTCGGCGGCATCCGCCTCCGCTTTACCGGAAAAACATTCAACGAGTTCGTCCTCCAGCTTCCCAAGGACGCGGCCGCCGCGGCCGCGGCCCTCCGGGCCAAGGGCATTCTCGCCGGCCTGGAGCTCGCCCCGCTCTATCCCGAGCTTCCCGGGACGATGCTGGTCTGCGTCACCGAAGTCCGGTCGAAAGAGGAAATCGACGGACTGGCGGCCGCCCTCGAGGAGG
>JAAZPG010000159.1 GCA_012797375.1 Acidobacteriota bacterium | reverse complement strand
CCGCGGGTGAATCAGCCGCCGCCCGGGGGAAGGGACACAAGGGCGTGTATGTCGGCTCGGCCATGGAGCTGCCGAACGGGACGATCGTCACCGGGGTGAATTCGCCTCTTCTCCACGCCGCCTCGAGCCTCCTCCTGAACGCAGGAAAAACCATGGCCGGGATCCCCGACCCGATTCCCCTGCTTTCGGCGTCCACCTTGGAGGCCGTCGCCCGTCTGAAGGAGGACATCCTCGGGATGAATTCGGCCAGCCTGAACGTGGACGAAGTCTTGATCTGCCTGAGCCTGGGGGCGGCGGCCAATCCCTCGGCCCAATTGGCCCTGGACAAGCTCAAAAGCCTCCGCGGGTCGGAAGTCCATATGACCCACATGCCGACGCCGGGCGACGAGGCGGGACTCCGCCGTTTGGGGTTCCACGTGACCGCCGACCCGAATTTTTCAAGCAAGAACCTGTTTATCATTTGAGAGAGAATTCATGGCGTCCGTTCTGCTTTACCTGGGGGGCGCGATCTTCGTGCCCGGCCGGGCCTTCCGCCGTCTGGCCAAGGAACGGCGGAGGTTTGCCGAGGGATTCCGCGTCGTCTTTCTGGTCGGCATCCTCTACACGCTGTCGGCGGCCGGCCTGGCCGTTTCCGGGGCGCTGATTCCCGCCCCGGTGTTCCTGCCGCTTGACGCCCACAATTACTATTTTTTTGAGATTTTTTTCGCCCTTCCAGCGTTCCTTCTGGCTTGGCTGGCCGCCTCCGCCACCGGAACGCTCGTTTCCCTGGTTTTCCGGGGACGGGGGGGATTCAAGGCGGCCGCGGCTCCCTGGGCCTTCGCCTTCGCCGGGCCGTCGTTCCTGATGTGGCTGCCGCATGCGGTCTTTTCGGGATTCCTTCTGCTGGGGATGTCCCAGCAGGAGTTCATGTCGTACACGGCTGATCCCGGATTCCTGCAGACCGCGTTTTTGATTTATCAAGGTCTGGCGGCTCTTCTGCTGGCCGCCGGATCGGTCCGGGCGGCCGCCGCCGGACGGTCCCTCCGGCCGGTCGGCGCCCTTTTGACGGGGCTTTTCGCCGCGGCCGTTTTCGGGGGGATCATCGGCCTCGTCATCCGCTGAAAGAGAAGCCATGCCGCACGATATTCCGCCGGGGGAACGACGAATCGTCCTGGTTCTTGCTTCCGTCGCGGCGTTTTTAACGCCTTTCATGGGCGCCTCGCTGAACGTCGCCGTCCCGGTCATCGGCCGGGAGTTCCGCATGTCGGCCGTCTCCCTCGGCTGGATCGCCATGACCTATCTCCTGGCCGCGGCCGTCTGCCTCGTGCCGTTCGGGAAAATCGCCGACCTCACCGGGCGGAAGCGGATTTTCGGCTGGGGAAGCCTTCTCCACGCCGCCTCGTCGCTTTTGGCCGCCCTGGCCGGATCCACGGCGGTTTTTTTCGGCGCCCGCGTCCTCCAAGGGATCGCCGGGGCGATGCTGATCAGCACCGGCGTGGCCATGCTGACCTCGGTCTATCCGCCGGGGGAGCGGGGGCGCGTCCTGGGCCTCAACGTTTCCTTCACGTACCTGGGGCTTTCCCTCGGCCCCGTCCTGGGAGGAGCGATGACCCAGCACTGGGGCTGGAGGAGCATCTTCCTCGCCGCCTCGGCCCTGGGTTTCATCCTGGCCTTGATCGTCATCGGAACGCTGAAGGGCGAGGAATGGACGGGCGGGGAAAAGCAAGCCGTCGACGCCGCCGGCGCGCTTTTGATGGCCGGAGGACTGATCAGCCTCATGCTGGGCTTCAGCCGGCTGCCCGAGCCCGAGGGATTCCTCCTTCTTGCGGCGGCCGCCGCTTTCCTCGTTCTTTTCATCCTGAGGGAAAAACGGGCCCCGGCCCCGATTCTCGATCTGAATCTTTTCCGGGGAAACCGCGTTTTCGCTTTCTCGAACCTGGCCGCCCTGATCAATTACAGCGCGACCACGGCCGTGGGATTCGTCCTGAGCCTGCATCTTCAAATCGTCAAGGGCTTGTCCCCGCAAGCCGCCGGCCTCGTTCTCCTGGCCCAGCCGGCGATGATGGTTTTGTTTTCGCCCCTGGCCGGGCGCCTCTCGGACCGGATCGAGCCCCGGTTCCTGGCCTCCTCGGGGATGGGAATCATCGCCGCCGGCTTGCTCTTGCTGGCCGGTTTGAACGGAGCGACTTCCACGGCCGTCATCGCCGGCGTCCTCCTCGTCCTGGGATTCGGCTTCGCCCTCTTTTCCTCGCCCAACACCAACGCGGTGATGGGGGCGGTGGACAAGCGCTCCTACGGCGTGGCCTCGGCTCTTCTCGGGACGATGCGGATCACCGGCCAGATGACCAGCATGGGCCTGGCCACCCTCGTCTTCGCCCTGCGGATCGGCCGGGTCGCGATCTCGGCCGAGGCGCATCCCGGTTTCTTGGCCGCTTCCCGGATCATCTTCCTGATATGCGCGGCCCTGTGCCTGGCCGGAGTCTTCGCCTCGCTGGCCCGGGGGAAGATGCACGAGACGGCGGGATCGTTGACAAGCGTGGATTAATTCCTATAAAATTACTAGGAAATAATCGGCCCCGGGCCGGAAAGGATGATTATGAAACCGAGTCAGATCGTTGAAGGCCTCTGGTCCGTGGGGGCGGTGGATTGGGACCGGCGGCTGTTTGATTCCCTGATCCCGCTGCCCGACGGAACAAGCTATAACTCCTATCTCGTCCGGGGGACGGAGAAAACCGCCCTCTTCGACGCCGTGGATCCCTCCCGGACGGACATTCTCCTGGAGAACTTGAAGGACGTCCCGTCGCTGGATTATGTGGTCGCCCATCACGCCGAACAGGATCACAGCGGCTCCCTTCCCGCCGTCCTGGAAAAATATCCCGCGGCCAAGCTCGTCTGTTCCCCCAAAGCCAAGGGCATCCTGGTGGATCATCTCGGCCTTCCGGAGGAGAGGATCGTCGTCGCGGCCGACGGCGAGACGCTCTCCCTGGGCGGCAAGACCCTGGAATTCGTCCATACTCCTTGGGTTCACTGGCCGGAGACGATGTGCACGCACCTCCGGGAAGACGGAGTGCTTCTGTCCTGCGATTTCTTCGGCTCCCACTTCGCCCAATCCGGGCTGTTCGTCGAGGACGAGCGCGCGATTTATCCCGCGGCCAAGCGCTATTTCGCCGAGATCATGATGCCCTTCCGCGCGGCCATCCGGAAAAACATGGACCGGCTCAAAGCCCTGGACATCCGGATCATCGCCCCGAGCCACGGACCGGTGTATGGCCGGCCGGCCTTCATCCTCGACGCCTACCGCGACTGGATCTCGGAGACTCCCAAAAACAGCGTCCTGATCGCCCACGTGTCCATGCACGGGAGCACGGGACGGATGGTCGCCCGGCTGATCTCCGCCCTGGCGGAGCGCGGCGTGGACGTCCAGGCCTTCAACGTCTCCGCGGTCGATCTCGGGAAAATGGCCGCCGCCCTGATCGACGCGGCCACGATCGTCTTGGCTTCGCCGGCCGTCCACGTCGGCTTGCATCCGAACGCGGCCTCAGCCGCGTTCCTGGTCAACGCTCTTCGGCCGAAGGCCCGGTTCGCCGCCCTGGTCGGATCGTATGGATGGGGGCACAAGATGGCCGAGCAGGCCGTCGGCCTGCTGCCGAACCTGAAGGTCGAAGTCCTGCCGCCGCTGTTCGTCAAGGGAATGCCGCGGGAAGCCGACCTCCGGGCCGTCGACGAGCTGGCTGAAACCATCGCCCGGAAGCACCGGGAGGCCGGGCTGGCCTGACGGCCGGGCCGGCTCCGGAAATGCCCTCAGGCCTCCCCGAAGCGCAGGACCGCGGCCGCGATCTCGTCGTGGGACAAGCGCGTCCCTTCGTGGGGGGAGACCACCAGCCGGTGATTGAAGAAGGGGCATTCGCCGCCGTACCAGCGGAGCCGGTCGTCCGTCCCGGCCGCTTCGGCCGCCCGCGATTCCAGGCTGTTGATGACCTCGGCGAGGCCGCGGAGGTTGACGCCGGCGGCCGGATCGACGGCCAGGCTGTAGCGCAATCCCAGAAAATTCTGGAAAACGAAGCTGAAGCCGCGGCCGAGCGGCGAGCCGCCGCGGTCCCGGCGGGCCCATTCCTTGAACAGGAAGCTGTGGGGGTTGACGACGATCAGTCCGTCGACGGCCGTCCGCCCGGCCCCTGAGATGTTCGGGAGATGGAGCGTGATTTTCCGGGCGTGGTGGACATCCCCCTGGTACCAGGCGTTGTCCTGGTCGACTTTTCGGACGGCCTGCTCGTAGCGATCGATGCCGGCGAACAAGGTCCGGTCCTCGGTGATATCCCCGCCTTCGGATGCCCGGGCGTGGAGGTGGCGCATGAATTTCAAACCCTCGGAGATCCGGCCGGCGTTGATTTCCTCCGGCGCTTTTCTCACCCCGACAAAAAGGGCCCGGAGGACGGCGTAGGG
>JAAZPG010000017.1 GCA_012797375.1 Acidobacteriota bacterium | reverse complement strand
CCCCTCCAAAAAAAAACCCCCGCCCTCCGAAGGGGGGGCGGGGATCGGAAATCTTCGGATCTCCGCCGGGATCAGTGTTCGTCGGTCTCCTTCGGGGTGAGCTTGTTCTGCTCGACCAGAAGGCGGAGATACCAGTCGGGGAAGAGCAAGGGAGCGCGCTTCCGGGCCTTCACGTCGTAGATCCAGAGCTTGTTGTATTTGACCATGAGCATATCGCCCAGCTTCCACCAAGCGTCGGTCACGGCGGCGATGTTGTTCAGGCAGTAATCGGTCAGGTATTGGGCGGCCGCGGCCGGGTCTTTCTGGTAGAGCTCCAGGGCGTACTTATCGACCATGGGGGTCCGGACGACGGCCGGCGCCTCGTACTTCTGCTGGGCGGCCCGGACGTCCTGGATGGCGTGGGAGTACACGACCTGGGTGTGGAAGTCCACGTAATCAAAGGCCCAGCGGGTCGCCTCGCGGCTGAACTCGAAATGATCGCCGATCTGGAGCCCGCGGGGAATCTCGGTGATGCCGTTGTAAAGGGGCATGAAGCAGGAGGTATCCTGGAAGCCCATGGCCAGCCAGACGATTCCGCCGATCGGGTCGGGCAAGCCTTTCCGGGCCTGGGTCACGGTCACGTACTCGGCCCGGTTGACGCCGATGATCCGCGGCGTGTTGTAAGCCTTGTCGTCCAGCTTGAAGCCGTAGGGGAGGAAATTCGGGTTGGAGAAGGGTCCGCCCTGCAGGCCGCGGGCCGGGTCGAAGACCGTGCCTTCGCACTTGTCCCGGGTCATGTTCATGACGTCCTGGACGGAAAGCTTCTTCTCGGGCTTGACCGAGAAGGGGAAGTCCATGTTGTTGGTCTCGGGGCCGAGGTTGAGGGAAGGAGCGACGAGGTTGAAGAACCGCCACAGCCGGACGCGGGCTCCGGCGGTCGAGGCGGCGCTGACGTCGTTGGGGGAGTAAGCCTTTTTCCAGTTGAAAGGCTTGCCGCTCTTGGGATCGAAAAGCTTCTGGTCGATCGCCAGCTGGATGACGTTCGGCGAGGCCATGAAGTAATCCTTGTTGTTCAGGTCGATCTCGCCGATCCGGGACTCGTTGGGGCAGACCGAAACGTGGTCGTCGGGGACGCGCTGGGCGCACCAGACCGCGCCGGGTTTGCCGCTGGCCGGCGTCCACAGGGCGCCGACAGGGAAGATTTCGAAGAGCCAGACTTCGTTGGGATCGGCCACGGCCAGCATTTCACCGGAGTCGGTATGCCCGTAGCCGTATTTCTCGGCCAGCGAGCCCATGACCTGGATGGCCTCGCGGGCGGTCCCGCCGCGCTCCATGGCCATGATGGTCAGCATGGTGATGTCGAATTTCGGGGCCGGGGTGTTGTTCTCCAGCTTCTCCACGTTCCCGATGGTCGACTCGCCGATGGAGACCTGCTTGTCGTTCATGTAGCCGAAGGCGCCCAGGATGTAGCCGTACGTATGGGGGACTTCGGGAATTTCCAGGCCGGTGAAGCCGTCCACGGGGACGCGGTCCCACTTGAGGCCGAGGTCGGGCGGCCAGGTCCCGAACTGATCGGAGTAGAAAATCCGGCGCATTTCGCCCGGCTGGTGGTCCTTGGCCGGAACGCGGCGGAAGGTCCAGTCGCACAGGCCGCAGTCGCAGGTGTGGGTCGTCATAACCGACCCGTCGGTCGAGGCGTTCTTGCCGACCAGAATGACGGTACAGGCTTCGAGACGGGGATTGAAGTCCAGGCAGGTCGGGCAGCCGGCCGGATCATCCGGATTCGCGGCCCGGGCCTGCACTCCGTGTCCCATCGCTCCGCCGAGCGTCAAGAGGACGGCGGTCAAAACGGCGAAAAGGGCGGGTTTGTATTTCATGGATTCCTCCGGACGGATACTATAACGGAAGAAATTGGGAGACACAATACCTATGAATCCAATTTCGCCTCTTCCGGTTCCTCCGATGTCAAGGCCATCGAATCCTTGCCGTTCCGGGCGAGGAGGAAACGCGGAGATCAGATGAAAAACAAGCCTCTGAAGAAATTCGGAAAGACAATCCTTGTGAACTCCATTTTTCTTTTTTCTGAAACTCGGGGGAACGTTCCGGAAAATCGGGGGGATGGGTATGGTGTCTCCCTTTTGAACAGCCGCGGGTCAGAAGCAGAAGGACAGCCCGGCGTTGAGGATGAGCAGGTCGGTGCGCGACGTCCGCTCGTCGAAAACGCCGTGGCGGTCCGTTTTGACCAAGTAATCCGCCCGGCCGCCGAAGGCATAACGGGCTCCGAGATCCAGGTTGATGGCCGCGGCCGGACGGCCGTCCCGGTGAACAAAACGGACGACCGGAAGCATGACGCCCGCGCCGGCGCCGCAGGCGAAGGCCGTGTCCGCGGCGTTATTGACGCTGAAGCCGCCGGAGCCGTCGTCGTCCCCGTCTCCGATCCGCGTATCCGTGGTCAGAAGATGCAGCCCGGCGAAGACGTCGAGGTAGGGTCGAATGAGGCCGCGCGCCGGCTGGAGACGAAGGAACACGTTCCAGGCCAGGACGGCGTTGGTCGTCCGGATGTCGACGAGCACGTCGGGATCGAGGATCCCCGGCCAATCCTGCCAGGAATCGAAGCCGTAGATTCCAAAGCCCAGCGATGTTCCGAGGAGAACCGGACTGCCCGAGGGCCGGAAGGCAAACTGGAACGAGCCGCCCCAGATCGTCCGTCCGAGGACGTCATGGAATCCGCCCTGCGGAAGGGCGGGATTGAAGGCCAGTCCGAATTGGAATTCGGGCGGCGCGGCTCCGGCCGCGGCGGCGAGGACGAACGTTAAGATCAAGGCGGAGGAGAGTGTTTTCATGGCGCGCGTCATTTGTTCACCTGTTTATCCCCGGGGCCGCTCCCCGAAAAGCAAGAATTGAGGAGACACAATACCTTTGAACCTCTTTTTGTTTCTTCCGAAACCCGGGAGAACGATCCGGAAAATGAGGGGAATCCGTATGGCGTCTCCTTAGAGGCTCAGAATCCGGGATCGGAGATCTTCTTTTCCGTCCAGGCCCCGAATTTTTTCAACTGGTCCCGGATCTCGTCGGCCTTGCCGACGACGACCAGGACGTAATCGTCCGCTGGAATCAGCCGGGCCGCCGCCGCCTTGGCCGCCTCCGGGCTCGTCGTCTTGACGCCGGCCAAATACCGGTCGTAGTAATCGAACCCGAGGTTGAAATAAGCCAGTTGGACGT
>JAAZPG010000158.1 GCA_012797375.1 Acidobacteriota bacterium | reverse complement strand
TGGGGGGTGATATGGCGGCCGGGGGGCGACTAGCCGGTTCCCGCCCCTCGGCCGCGCCCTCCCCGTTTGAAAAGGAAACGGAGGCATGGTATAAGCGGTTCCGTGGAAAAAAAGGACCGGACCCTGCTTGTCGTCAACCCGGTTTCCGGCCATGGGCGGGGACGAAAAGTCTTCGGCCGAATGGAGCCCGCCCTCCGCGAGGCGTTTCCGGGACTCGAGGTCCGCGTCTCGGAATTCCCGGGCCAGGCCTTCCAATTCGGCCGCGAAGCCGTGCGCGATCGCTACGGCCGGGTTCTCTGCCTCGGCGGCGATGGAACGCCGTTCGAAGTCGTCAACGGCATGTATCTCCAGGGCCGCCCGCCGTTCCTTCCCGAGATCGGGATCATCCCCTCGGGGACCGGGAATTCATTTCTCCTGGAATTCGGGATTCAAACCCCCGAGGAAGCCCTCCGCCGCATCGCCGCCGGCCGCCGGGTCAAGGTCGATCTCTTGGAATTCGATTACCAGAGGAACGGCCGGCCGGAACGGCGATATTCCCTCAACCTGATCGGCGTCGGGCTGATCACCGACATCCTGAAGCTGACCAACGACTGGCTGAAGTTTCTTCACGCCTTCGGCTATAGCCTGGCCGTCCTGATTCGTCTGGCCAGAGGCATGCACAACACGATCGACCTCGAAGTCGACGGCCGGAAATGGACCGTGCCCGACAGCGCCCTGGTCGTTTCCAACTCCAAGTACACCGGCGGGAAGATGAAAATCGCCCCGCACGCCGAAACGTCGGATGGGAAAGCCGACTTGGTGCTCTTCCGAAACGTCGACCGGAGGGAAATGATCCAAATCTTCAAGGGCGTTTTTTCCGGAGCGCACGCCGCCCATCCCAAAGTGGACATCATCCAGGGCGTGAACATGACGGTCTCCGGGACGCCGGATCTCCACGTGATGGCCGACGGCGAGGTCCTCGGACGGACGCCGCTCCGAATCAAGCTGCTTCCCGGGGAGTTGACCTTTCTCGGATGAAGCCGTTGTTCGAAACGCTCCGCTCCATTTTTCTCTGGACCCTCGCTTTTCCCGTGTTCGTCCTCAGCTGCCTGGCGATTCTTCTGACGGCCCTGTTCACCCGGGGCCGCGCCCTGGAACCCGTCATTAAAACCGGCTGCCGGGTCGTCCTCTTTTGCGCCGGCGTCCGGGTCCGCCTCCACGGGAGGGAAAACTTCGACCCGGCCCGGCAATACCTCGTCATGATGAACCATGTCAGCCTCCTGGATCCGCTGGTTTTCTACGCCCGGTTTCCGGGCCGGGCCCGGACTGTCGAGGAGGAGCGGCATTTCCGCTGGCCCCTCTACGGCCCGATGCTCCGGCGGATCGGCCAGATCCCGCTCGACCGCTCCCATCCCCGGAAAGCACGGGAAAGCCTGGCCCGGGCGGCCGAATTCATCCGGACCCGGAAGGATTTTTCCTTCATTGTCTTTCCCGAGGGCACTCGGACCCGCGACGGAAAGCTCGGGCCCTTCAAGCGCGGCGGGTTTCTCCTGGCCGCGGAAGCCGGCTTGGACATCCTGCCGATCGTTCAAACGGGAGCGTACCGGATCATGCGCAAGGGGAGCAAGCGGCTGCGGCCCGGGCGCATCGATTGCTACCTCGAGCCGGCCGTCGCCGCCGACGGCTCCTCGCGCCGGGACATCGCTGGCTGGATGGACCGGGTCCGCCGCGTCATCGAGCAAAGGCTTGACGGACCGGGGATCCTGGCATAAATTGGGGGCAATTCGATCCTTTGGAGGTCGATCATGCCCCAGACGGAAAAGACTTCAACGCTTGCCGCCGCGGCCCCCGACACCCGCATCCTCGTCGCCGGCGCCGGCGGTTTCATCGGCGGATCGCTGGTCCGCTATTTCAAGGACAAGGGCTTTGCGAACATCCGAGCCGTGGACAAAAAGCCGCTGTCTGACTGGTACCGGAAAACGCCCGGGGTGGAGTGCCTTTGCCTCGACCTGAGCCACGAGAAGAACTGCCGCCGGGCGGTCGAGGGAATGGACGAGGTCTACCAGCTGGCCGCCGACATGGGCGGAATGGGATTTATCGAGCGGTTCCGGATCGAGTGCCTGCGGTCCGTTCTCATCAACGCCCACATGATCGAATCGGCCTATCGGGCCGGCGCGGCCCGGTACTTCTTTTCCTCCTCGGCTTGCGTCTACAACACCGATCTCCAGAAGAATCCCAAGATCACGGCCCTCAAGGAATCCGACGCCTATCCGGCGATGGCCGAGCGCGGCTACGGCTGGGAAAAGCTCATCTCCGAGATGTTCTGCCAGGAGTATTGGGCCGAGCGCGGATTCAAGACGTTCATCGCCCGGTTCCACAACGTCTACGGCCCGTGGGGGACGTGGGACGGCGGGCGGGAAAAGGCCCCGGCGGCTCTCTGCCGGAAGATCATCAAGGCGATCGATGACGGAACGAACGAGATCAAGATTTGGGGCGACGGCACCCGGACCCGGAGCTACCAGTACATCGACGACTGTGTCACGGGGATCGACAAGATCACCCACTGCGAGGAGCTGATCGCCACGCCCATCAACCTGGGCACCTCGGAACTCGTCAGCGTCAACGAACTCGTCTCGATCATCGAAAAAATCGCCGGTGTCGCCGTGAAGCGGACCTATGACCTAACCGCGCCCCAAGGCGTCGGCGGCCGGAACTCCGACAACACGTTCATCAAGAAAATCCTCGGTTGGGAGCCGGATATCCCGCTGCGGGCCGGACTGGCCAAGACCTACGCCTGGATCAAGGAACAATACGAGCGGAAGAAAGCCGGTTTGAAAACCGTCGATTGACCGGCGGGAGGACGGCCGCCGGCCTCATTTCCTCGCCGC
>JAAZPG010000016.1 GCA_012797375.1 Acidobacteriota bacterium | reverse complement strand
TCTTTTCGTTCCTCGAGCGAAGCCCCCGAGACGCCTTCCTGAAAGAGCTGACCGCCGAGGAGACCGGAGCCCTCCTGGCCGGTCTCAGCCCGGACGACCGGACCTCCTTCCTGGAGGAGCTGCCCGAGCGGGACAGGCAGCGCCTGTTGAACTTGCTCGGCCCGGCCGAACGGGCCGAAGCCCGGACGCTTCTGAGTTATCCCGAAGGCAGCACCGGGCGGCTCATGACGCCGGAGTACGTCGCCGTCCGCCCGGATTGGACCATCGGTCAAACCATCGCCCATGTCCGGCGCATGGGCCGGGATTCGGAAACCATCGATGCGATCTACGTGACCGGCGCCGCCTGGAAGCTCCTCGGCGTGATCAGCCTCCGCCAGGTGGTTTTGGCCGAGCCCGCCGAGACCGTCGCCGGCTTGATGATCGCGCCGGCGATATCCGTCTCGGCGTTTGACGACCGGGAGGCGGCCGCCCTGGGCATGGAGCGTTACGATCTGACCGTCCTGCCGGTCGTCGATTCCGACGGCGTTCTCGTCGGGATCGTCACGGCCGACGACGTCCTCGATGTGGCCGTGGAAGAAGCGACCGAGGACATCCAGAAGGCGGCCGCCGTCGCCCCGCTCGAGATCGGTCTGAAAGAGGCGTCCGCTTCCCTCCTGTACCGGAAAAGGATCCTCTGGCTGGTCGCCCTGGTGTTCGTGAACGCCGTCTCCGGCGGGATCATGGCCCGGTTCGAGGCGACCATCGCCGCCCTTGTCCCCCTCGTCTTCTTTCTTCCTCTCTTGATCGACAGCGGGGGCAACGCCGGCTCCCAGTCGGCGCCCCTCATGATCCGGGCCATGGCTGTCGGGGAAATCCGGACGAACGACTGGGCTTCGCTCCTTCTCAAGGAGGCCGGCGTGTCGACGGCCCTCGGCTTGACGACGGGACTCGTCGCCTGGGGCATGGGGATCTGGAGGGGCGGATTCGCCTTGGGCCTCGTCGTCGGCCTCAGCATGTTCCTGGTCGTGGTCCTGGGCAGCCTGATCGGAGTTAGCATCCCGCTGCTGCTTAAAAAGCTGAAGCTGGACCCGGCCACGGCCAGCTCCCCGCTCATCACCACGGTCATCGACGTGGCGGGCGTTCTCCTTTATTTCTCGGTGGCCGCCATGATCCTGGATCAATGAGAGGGCGGCCGCGGTCGTTGGCCGAAGAGATATTCCTTGCGGGAAAAGACGGCGACGGCCAAGGCCGGGAAGATCGCCGAGAAAACGAGGAGGACGGCCGCGGCCGTCGCCTCCGGGGGGGCGGGTCCGGCATTCCGTTCCGCCGCGTTCCTTGACAGTTCCCGGACGCTCCTTTATTCTTCTTGTCCTTGTTCATGAAGCGGGCCGCGGTTTCAGAAGACGACGGGGATCAAACCGGAGCCGGTCGACAAGGGATGTCCCCGTCCGTCGAAAGGAAGGAACCATGGACAAACGGCGTCTATTGATTCTCCGGGCGGCTCTCCTCATCCTCTCCGCCGGATGGGCGGGAGGAGTTCTCGCCGGGGCGGACGACCCCGCGGCGGACGTCATCTTCCATCGGGGAACGGTGCTCACGGTCGATTCATTCATGACCGAGGCGGAAGCCGTCGCCGTCAAAGACGGCCGGATCGTCGCGGTCGGATCGGCCGCGGACGTCTTGAAATATCGGGGCGAGGCGACCCGGATGATCGACCTGGACGGCAGGACGCTGATGCCGGGGTTCGTGGAAGGGCATTCGCATCCTTTCATGAATATGCTTGTCGAAAACATGGCCGTCGACATCCGGCCCGTCCGGTACGCCCGCGGTCCGCAAGTCATGGACGTCATCACCTCCGCCGTCGCCAAGGCCGCTCCGGGCGAAGAGATCGTTTTTTTCGGTTGGGATCCGGTCATTCAGCGCGGATTGAAAAATCCGACAAGACGGGAACTCGATGCCTTGGCGCCTCATCATTCCCTCCTGATCATCGGCAACAGCGGCCACGTCGCTTTTGCCAATTCCCGGGCTTTGGAAGCGGCCGGAATCACCCGGGACACGCCTGATCCGACCGGGCCGATGGGCGGATCCTTCGGGCATTCCGAAGACGGGGAATTGAACGGCCGGCTCGACCAGGGGGACCCGATTCTCGCGGTGATGACGCCGATCCTGAAGAACCGGCTCTCGGACCCGCAAAAGGCCGTGGAGCTGGTGAGAAATGGATGGCGGCAATGCGCCGGGAACGGCATCACCACGATCGACGACAGCATGATCGACGAACGATATCTCCGCCTGTACCGGGAAACGGCCGGCTTGTTCCCTTCTCCCCGCATCCGGGGGTATGCCGTCCATTACAAGACTTGGAAACCTTTCGAAGGCGACGATCTCATTAAGGTGAACGGGGCAAAGGTTTTCGTCGACGGAACGCCGTGGACCGGGACCTTGTTTCTGACCAAGCCCTATCCCGCCAATCCCCTGACTCTCGAGGTGATGGAGCTCCCGCCCGATTACATTCAGAAGCCTTACGTCAGCCCGGCCGAGTTGAAAACCCTGGTCGACGATTGTTTGAAAGAAAAAAGGACTCTGGAGATTCATGCCCAGGGCGACGCGGCGATCGACATGGCCCTCGAAACCGTCGAGGAGGGCTTGGAGCGATATCCCTGGCCCGATCACCGCTTCCGCATCGCCCATGCCCCGATGATCCGGGACGACCAGCTCGAACGGGCCAAGAGACTGGGCGTTCAAATCACGTTCTTGATGTCGCACGTCAAGTATTGGGGGGATATCCTGCCCACCATGGTCGGAGAAGAACGCGGGCGCCGTTGGATGCCGGCCGGCTCCGCCGGGAGGATCGGAGTGAATTATGCGTTCCATTTTGACGGCCCGGTCGCTCCCAACAAGCCGTTTTCCGTTCTCGAAACGGCGGTCGCCAGAAAGACCGCGGGCGGCCGGATCCTGGGGCCGGAGGAGCGCGTCACGATCGACGAGGCCCTCCGCGCCTATACGATCAATCCCGCCTATCAACTGTTTATGGAAAAAGAGGTCGGCAGCCTCGAGGCCGGAAAATTCGCGGACATGATCATCGTGAGCGAGAACCCCCGGACCATCCCCCCTCATCAATTGTCCGACATCAAGGTGCTTGCCGCCTACGTGAACGGAGCGGAGATTTTCCGGGCGCCGGAAGCGATTCTTCCGAACCGATAATCACGGCGGCCGATCGAGGGAGGGATCGCCGTTTCCGGAAGCTTTCTCCCTTTTTCCCCCGCCCGCCGATCCCCCGCGCGATTTATTCTCCCGAGGAGGGCCGGCCGCGGTCATTCGTCGAAGAGATATTCCTTGCGGGAAAAGACCGCGACGGCCAAGGCCAGGAAGACGGCCGTGAGGAGAAGAAGGACGGCGACGGCCGTTCCCACCGGGCTGGGCTCGTGCCGGAACAGAAGGAACGCCGTTAATCCGCCTCCCTCCGGCGATCCCATCCCCGCCCCCAAGCCCGGAAGAAGCGACTTCAGCCAGTGCATGATCGTGAATTTCTGGGTCGTCCCGGGGAAGTACTGGACGACGTTTTCCCAGCCGAAGCAGAACACCAGCCCGATGAGGACGGATTTCCGGAGGAACGTGCCGGCGAAGGTAAAGAGAGCCGTGTAGCAGATCGTGCCGAAGCCCAAAGCGGCGAGGCTCCGGCCGAGGAACGTCCAAGCCGTTCCATACGACAGCCGGTCGATCATGAGGATCAGGAATGAAACGACCGTACTGGTCAGCACCAAGACGAGAAGAAAGGATACGGAAGAAGCGTATTTTCCGAGAATGAAGGCCGCCTTGGAAACGGGCCGGGTGGCCGGGTAGGTCAGGGTTTTGTTGTCGACCTCGTCGGCCGTGATCGCCGTGCCGAAAAACAAGGACAGGAGAAGGACCAGAAACTGCAGGGAGAAGCCCATGACGAAGTTGGAAAAGACCTCCAATCCGTCCAAGCCGCCGCCGGCGGCGGCCGCCCGGGTGATCTGGAGGATGACCGCCAGGATCACGGGAAGAAGGCCGAGCGCGCCCAGGAGCCGGGAGCGCCGCGAGCGCCGGACCAGCCGGGCGCTGAACTTATAGACGGAAACGAACGGCGCAATCCGCATCTTATTTCCCCACGAGATAATCGAACACCGACTGGAGGTTATCGTCGGGCGAGGTGATTTCCTCGATCTCCCATCCCTCCTCCGCCGCCAGCCCTGTCAGGCGCTCGAAGAACCGGTCCCGGTTCCGCGTCTCGAAGAGGACCGTCCCCTGCGCCTCGTCGAAACGGACGCTTCTCACGTCGTCCTCCCCGACGAACTTCGCGGCCAGGGCCCGGCCCCGGCCGGTCCGGACGGCCACGATGTGCGGGTGGGCGTCGATCAGGTCGCGGATGAAGTGGATGTCGCCCTGGGCCAGGATTTTCCCCTGGTGGATGAGAACGATGGACCGGGTCAGGGCTTCGATCTCGGGCAGGACGTGGCTCGAGACAAGGACCGTCCGCCCTTCCGTCCGGTATTCCTTGATGAGGCGGATGACTTTGCGCTTGCTCAAGGGATCGAGGCCGTTGAGCGGCTCGTCCAGGATGAGAACCTCGGGCTCATGGGCCAGCGCTTGGCTGATTTTCAGACGCTGGCGCATCCCCCGGCTGTAGCCGCGGATGAGCCGGTCGGCGTCGGCCGTCAGCTCGACGAAGGCCAAGGCCCGGGCGGTCCGTTCCCGGATCTCAGCCGCTGAAAACCCGCCCAGGGCCAGGAGCCCGGACAGGAACTCCCGGCCGGTCGTGTCCTCGTAGAAGGCGTCCTGTTCCGGGCAGAAGCCGACGCTCTTGAAGATCCCCGGATTGTTCCAAACGGGCCGGCCGGCGATCGTCACCGTTCCGATGCTCGGCCGGAGCTGGCCGGTGATCAGCTTCATGAACGTCGATTTCCCGGCTCCATTCGGGCCGAGAAGCCCGGTGATGCCGGGTCCGATCTCGATCGAGACGTCGGACAGGCCGAGCACGTTGCCGTACCACTTGCCGAGCTTGTCCGCCCGGAGAATCAACCCGCCGGCCGTCACCGGATCACCTCCGTCGCCCGGATTTTCCTCCGGAGGACGAGAACGGCCGCGGCCATGATCGCGGCCAGGATCAAAATCGAATAAATCCCCGGGACCTCCATCGGGGGCTTGGCTCCCAGGAAGGCCGCCGAAGCCTGCCGGAGATTCCGCTGGATGGAAACGAGACAGAAGGCCGGTTCCCGGAAGATCGCGTAAAAAATCCCGAAAAAGACATCGGAGAGAAAATACGCGGCCAGGATCAGGATGGAGGCGAAGCGGCGGTTCCGGCCGAGCGAGGACAGCAGGAGGGTAAACAGGGAAAAGAAAGCGGAGACGAACACCGACCAGGCGAGGAAGGAAAACGGCAGCCAGGGGAAATCGGACAGGATCTTGGCGCTGCCGGAAAAAATCAGCTTCAGCAGAAGGAAGACGATTCCGGGGGCGAGGGTCAGCAACAGGAGAAAAAGGGCCAGAGCGGCGCCTTTCCCGCCGATATAATCCCACTGGCGGATCGGCCGGGAAAAATAGAGCGGCAGGGCGTTGTGGCGGAGATCATCGGCGATCAAGCCGGCCCCGCCTCCGACCATGATCATCAGCATCATGAAGAAGAGAAAGCTCGATCCGTAATACGCCTGGAAATAATCGGGATTGATCGTGAGGAACTTATCCGCCCCCTTCAGCATCTCCTGAAAATCCCCGAGGCGCTCGGAAACATAGATCCCGCCGGAAAAAACGACCGCCGGCAGGAAGGAGAAGAAGAAAAGACTCTTGAAGGACCTCCGCTTCCAAGCCAGGCGGACGGCCTGGCCGGCGATCACCCGCCACGGGCGCCGCCCGGTTCCCAGC
>JAAZPG010000157.1 GCA_012797375.1 Acidobacteriota bacterium | reverse complement strand
TCTCGCGTTTCAAGGGAAAAGAATAGAGCGAATTTCGTGCCAATCCCGCCCGGCGAGGACTTGTCAGCGTATCTTATTCTTTATATGATCATTACAAGGTCACAGGCCATCCCGCCCCGCTTTTTATAGTATCCCTTGCGCTCCTGTGCCTATCGTCTATCGTTGCTTATCCGCTACTCTCCATTCCTTCTTTGTCCCGTTTTTTCTTGACGCCTATCCTCTCCAGCGTTTCATATAACACCGGGACCATGATGAGCCGGAGGAAAATGGCGCAGAAAAAGCCGCCGATGTAAACGACGGCCAGCGGCCGGTGGAGCTCCGATCCCGTCGCGTTCACGAGGGCCATCGGCAGTAGGGCGACGATCATGACCATATCCGTCATGAAGATCGGCCGGAACTTCATCAAGGCGCCCTCGACGACCGCTTCCCTCAGCGCCCGTCCCTTCCGCCGCAGGTCGTTGATTTTGGCCACGAGGATGATGTCGTTTTGGGCGCAGATGCCGAACAGGGCGATCAGCCCGATTGTCGAGGAGACATTGAGCGTTTGGCCGGCGATGAGAAGCCCGGCGATGCCGCCGATCAGGGCCGAGGGCACGTTCATGATGACCAGGAGCGCTTGCCGCAGCGAGCCGAACGAGGAAAACAGGATCACGAAAATGATCAGGATGACCAGCATCATGAGGAAGGCCAGGTGGCGGAGGGCCCGCTGCTGGCTTTCGAATTGCCCGCCGAACGTGACGTAATACCCGGGCGGCAGGTCGACGCCGGCCTCGATTTTATCCCGGGCTTCCTTGACGAACCCCCCGATGTCCCGGCCCTCGACGTTGCCCATGATGATTTTCCGCCGCATGAGGTTTTCCCGGAAGATGGTCTGCGGCCCTTCATCCCTCCGGAGCTCGGCCAGCTCCGACAGCGGGATCCGAAGGCCTCCCGGCGCATCGATGAGCAAGTTGCGGACGGCGTCCTCGTCTTTCCGGAACTCCTCCGAAAGGCGGATGAGAACCGGAGTCACCCGGTCCGCCTCGTACACGTCGGTGACCTCGATGCCGTTGAGGGCGGTTTCGATGAGACCGGCGACGTCGGCCACCGGGATGCCGAAACGGGCCAGTTTCTCCCGGTCGAGGCGGATGACGAGCTGGGGAACGCCGGTCGTTTGCTCGACTTGAAGGTCGGCGGCGCCCGGGACGTCGGCCAAGACGTTCCGGATTTCCTCGATCTTGGCGTTCAGGACGGCCAGGTCGGGGCCGAACAGCTTGATCGCCAACTGTCCCTCGGTTCCGGTCATCATCTCGGCCAGCTTATTGGCGATCGGCTGCTCGAAGATGAAGGCGACGCCGGGGAGCTTTTCCAGCTCGTCGCGCATGGCCGCGGCCAGCTCGTCGAATCCGCGCTTGCGCTTTTCCCGCGGCACGAGCTCGATGTTGTAATGGCTGTGATTGACCGGATGGAGATGCTCGGAAGCCTCGGCCGTTCCCGTCGTCCTCGAAACCGAAACCACCTCCGGAAACGACAGGAAGATCCGCTCGATCCTTCGGCCCATCTTCACCGATTCCTCCAGCGACGTTTCGGGCAGCATGACCGTCGAGGCCATGATCGCGCCCTCGTCCAGCGGAGGGACGAACTCCTTGCCGAGGAAGAGAAACCCGACGGCCGCCCCGGCGATGAGGACGAAGAAGAGGACGAGGACGATCGTCCGCTTGGACAAGGCTTTTTCCATGACGAGCTTGTACTTGGCCGCCAGGAAATCCGTCACCGGGTCCTTGGCGTCCTTGATTTTCCCCCGGGACAGGAAGACCACGGCCAAGACCGGCTGGAGGGTGATGTTCAGCAACATGGCCGCGAACAGGGCCGCGGCCACGGCGAAAGCCGTCGGCCGGAACATCGCCCCTTCCAGCCCCTGCAAGGTCAGCAGGGGGAGAAAAACGAGGATGATGACGAGGCTGGCCGAAAACAGGTATTTGCCGACGTCCTTCGCCGCCTCGGCGACGATATCCCGGAGCGGCGCCTGTCCGGCCCGTTCCTTCAAAAGCCGGAAGATATTCTCGATCATGATGATCGAGCCGTTGGCCATTTTTCCGATCCCGATGGCCAGGCCGCCGATCGACATGACCGTCAGCTTGATCCCGAACAGATCCATGATCACCAGGGCGATGAGGATCGAAAAGGGAATGGTCAGGGACGCCAAGAGGGCGCTCCGCAGGTTCCACATGAAGAAGATCATGGCCATGATGATGAGGAGAACGCCTTCGAGAATGGTGATCTCGACGTGCTGGATGGACTTGAGAATGAGAACGGACTGGTCGTAGAACGGCTTGATCCCGATATATTTCGGCAGATCCCGGCTGATCCTGTCCAGGGCGCCCTTGATGTTGGCGATGGCCGTCAACGTGTCGCCGCCGTATTGCTTCTCGACGGTGACGTAGACGGCTTCCTCGCCGTCGTGGCCGGCCGCCTCCCGGCGGAACTTGCCGCCGATCCGGACGTCGGCGACGTCCTTGACGAAGACGGGCACGTTGCGGACCGAGCTGAGAACCGTGTTCCGGATGTGCTCCAGCGTCTCGATTTGTCCCAGCCCCTTGACCAGGATCTCCTGGGATCCCTTGACGATGGATCCGCCGCTGAAATTCCGGTTGCTGCTCTCGATGGCCGCCTTGACGTCGGCCACGGTGATTCCATAGTTCTTCAGCATGTCCGGCTTCAAAAAGACCTGGAACTGCTTGACGAAGCCGCCGAGATTGATGACGAAGGCGACGCCGGGAACGCCTTGGAGCTGATAGCGGATCGTCCAGTCGGCCGTCGAGCGGAGCTCCATCGGGTCCGTTCCAGGCTCGCCGATGACCGCGAACTCGAAAACCTCGCCCATGCGGGACGAGACGGGGCCGAGCGTGGGCGTCCTCGTTCCCTGGGGAAGACGGCCGGTGATCAGCTCGAGCTTGCTGTCCACGATCTGACGGGCCTTGTAGATGTCCTCCCCCCACTCGAATTCGACAGTGACGACGGAATCCCCCGTCGTCGACTCCGAGCGGACCCGGGTGACGCCGGGCGCGCCCGAAAGAAGGCTTTCCAGGGGAAAGGTGATCAGCCGTTCGACGTCTTCCGAAGCCATGCCTGGATTTTCGGTGATGATCTTGACCAGGGGGGCGTTGAGCTCGGGATAGATGTCTTTCGGCATCCGGAAATAAACGACGATCCCCCACAGACAGACCAGGCCGATCAAGAACACCGTCAAGAGACGGTGGTTGAGGGCGAATTCAATGAGCTTGTCGATCATGATGGATCCTCCGCGGCCGTCGACGATCCGGCCGGCTTTCTCAATGGATTCCCGCGGCCTTGAGGATTTCGTCGTAGAGCTTGGACTT
>JAAZPG010000002.1 GCA_012797375.1 Acidobacteriota bacterium | reverse complement strand
GGCGTCTTCCGTTCGCTCGGCTCGGCTCGGATCGATAAGCTCGTCTCGCGGGCGGCCGGAGCCGAAAACCGCGTTTCTTCTCGAGCCGCCTGAATACCCGCGGCCGGAACATCCCGGCCGGCCTTCCGGGATCAGGCCCTGATCACCCAAAGCGTCCGGGGCCCTCTCAGCCCCTGGCAAAGGGAGCGGTTTTCCGTTGACTTGCCGCTTTCCGGCCTGAATGGCCCAGTCCAATTTCAATATTGATATGACATACTTCCGGCTTGATATTGACTCGTTTTCCCGCAGGCGCTATGATTAAAACAAGATTATGCAGATCGGGGAAGCCGGTATTTTGTCTTTTTCCCCGCGAAGAGGAGGGCGCCCGATCATGAAAACGATCCGCCTGCCCGCGGCCGCGGCGGCCTTGTGGTTCTTTGGAACGGCCGTCCTCGCGGCCCAGGACGCCGGCCTGGTCGCCATCACCGTGGTCAAGGGAGACACGCTCAACAACATCTGCCGGGCCTACCTGGTCGAACGGGCGGTTTGGCCGAAAATCGCCGTTCTCAACCGCCTGGCGAACCCGAACCTCATCTTTCCCGGACAGAAAATCGACATCCCCCTCGAATACATCGGCGGATTCGAGGATGAAGGGACGGTGACCATCGCTGTCGGCGAGGCCGTCCGAAGAGCGAAAAAAGACAAGGAATGGACGCCCCTCCGTCCCGGCGACGTCGTTCATTCCGGCGATGAACTGAAAACGGGCGGGGACGGCGGGCTTTTCATTTCCTTCGCCGGCGGCAATACCCTCCAACTGATGCCGGAGGCCCGTTTGACCGTCCTGGTGACGAAAAAGATCGACGATTTGAACATCTTTCAGCGGATACTCCTCGGAGCCGGAAAAGCCGTCGCCCGGATCAAGGACGTGACCGGACGGTCGTCCCGCTTCGAAGTCAAGACGCCCTCGGCCGTGGCCGCGGCCCGGGGGACGGTCTTCCGCGTCGGCCTGGACGAAACGGAGACGACGCGGGCCGAAACGCTCCAGGGCCAAATCGGCGTCGAAGCCCAAGCCGTCCTGGAAATCGTCGGGGAAGGGGAGGGGACGATCGTCCACAAGGACCAAGCCCCCCAAAAGCCTCGAAAGCTCCCGCCGCCTCCCGCCGTTCTTGATATTCCGGCCGAAGAGCAATTTCCTCCGCTCCGCTTCCGGTTCTCCAAGGTCGAGGAGGCCGCCGGTTACCGCGTCTTTCTCGCCCGGGACGCGGAGGGGCGCGAAATCATCCTTCAGGCGGCCGTCCGTCCGGAAGAAGCCGCGGTGTTCGACGGCCTCCTGCACGAGGGGACCTATTATCTCATCGCCCAATCCATCGACGCCGACGGACTGGAAGGGCCGGGATCGGCGCCGGTGCCCGTGCGCGTCGGGATTCCCTTGCCCCCCGAACCATCGTCCCCCGTGGAGGGCGCCATGTTCACCGCGACGTTCATCGACGTCGTTTGGCCGGAGCCGCCCCGGACGGGCCGGTACCATCTCCAAATCGCCGAGGATGAGGATTTCAACCGCCTCGTCGTCGACCGGACCGACCTGGCCGCGGCCGTGTTCCGCACTCCGGCGCTTTCCCCCGGATTCTACCGGCTCCGGGCGAGCGCCGTTTACGGTCAAGGGCGGGAGAGCGCCTTTACCGCGCCCCGCCGTTTCCAGATCATCGCCCTTCCGGACGCGCCCCTCCTGTCCGAGCCCGATATCGACGGGCGCCGGGTCTTCTTCACCTGCACAAACAGGGGCCCGGGCATCGTCTACCGGTTCCAGTTGGCCCGGGACGATCGTTTTCTCGGACTGGTCGAGGAACGCCTTTCTCCCGATCCGGAAATCGCCTTCCTCAAGCCGGACGAGGCCGGCCTCTATCGCGCCCGGGTCGCGGCCGTCGCTCCCTCGGGCGTGGAAAGTCCGTTTTCGGCTGTCCGGACATTCCGCGTTCTCAAGGGAGGCGTGTTCCGGTTCCTCTGCCTGATTCCGGCGATCGCCCTTCTGCTGGTCCTCCTGATCTAGAAAATCCCATGGCGACGCACCGGAGGTCCTGGCTCCCGCCGTTCGGATCGCTCCCGTTTCTTTCTCGACGCCGGCTCATCCCGGTCATCGCCGGTCTTCTTCTTTTCTTCGGAGCGGATTATCTGGGCGTTTTCGACAGTTGGGACATCCGGGCGCATGACGCGTTCTTCCGCGTTCGGAGCAGCCGGCCGACGTCGGAGGCGATCGTTCTCGTGGGGATCGACGCCCGGAGCCTGGGCGTCCTGGGGCGCTGGCCCCTGGATCGGGACGTGTACGCCCGCCTTCTGGACAAGCTGGATGAAGCGGCCGTGGTCGGCTTCGATTTGATCCTGGCCGAGCCGTCGGCCGGCGACGAGCGGTTGGCGGAGGCCGTCCGAAGGAACGGCCGGGTGGTCCTGGCTTGTTATTTCGACGAGGCGCTGAACCTGGTTCTCCCGGCCGGTCCGCTGGCCGGGACGCAGGTCGGCCACGTCCATATCGAGCGCGGGATCGACCAGATCTCCCGTTCTCTGTTTCACACCATATCCCGCCCTGGAGGTCCGGTTCCTTCCTTCAGCGCGGCCGTTTACGGGATGTTCCGCGGCGGGCGCCCCTGGGCGGGGCGCGCCCCCCTGCCGGATTTTCGGCCGGACGGCGCGGCCGGCCGCCTCTTCCAGACCGATCATTCCCGGATCAATTATTACGGCCCCCCGGGCACGTTTCTCCGGATCTCCTTGGCCGATGTCTTGTCGGGCGGCGTCCCGGAATCGTTTTTCAAGGGGAAGATCGTTCTCGTCGGGGCGACGGCCGCGGGCCTCCAGGACCGCTCGGCCACGCCGTTCAGCGGGACGCGGCAGGAAATGCCGGGCGTGGAGATCCAAGCCAACGCCCTGAACAATCTCCTGGACGGGACGGAAATCCGCGATTTTCCCCTCCCCGCCGCATGGCTGGGAGCGTTCTTGACCGCCCTTTTGGGCTTGGCGCTTTTCATCCGGACGCCGGAGCGGACGGCGGCCTGGATCTGGGCGGCCGGTTTGGCCGGAATCACGGCCGCCTCGTATCTTCTGTTCGCCCGGTTTCACCTTTGGCTGGGGCCGGCGCTTTTTTATTTCATGACGGCTTATGTCTTTCTGGCCGCTTATCTCCTGAAGCTCGCCGCCGCCGCCCGCCAGCTCGACGTCAAGTACGCCAGCTTGGCCGGCCATTTCGCCGGCAGCGGGGACCTCGGCCGCCGCGGCGGGAAAAAAGGATTGATCGGCCTGTTCACCCGTAACGGGATCAACGAAAAAATCAGCGGACTCCTGGAGATCGAGAAATCCTACGAGGGAACGCTGGAGGCGGCGGTTTGGCGGAGAACGCGAGAGCTGGCGGAAGCCTTGTCGATGGTCGGACGGATGAGCAACGAGCTGATCGTCCGGCTTGCCCGGGCGGTCGAATCGCGCGACGCGGGCACCGGAAACCACGTCGCCCGGGTCGCCCTCTATTCCCGGATCATCGCCGAGGCCCTGGGCCGGCCGCTGGACTATGTCGAGGCGATCGCCTTCACCAGCTCCATCCATGATATCGGGAAAATCGGTATCCCCGACGATATCCTGTTGAAAAGGGGCCTTCTCACGGACGACGAAAAAGAGATCATGCGGACGCACGCCCGGATCGGCTACGGGATCCTGGCCGCCTCCGAGCATCCGCGCATCCGGGAGGCGGCGGCCGTCGCCCTCGCCCATCATGAGCGGTGGGATGGATCGGGATACCCGGCCGGCCTGAAAGGGGAGGAAATCCCGCCCGAGGCGAGAATCGTCGCTCTCTGTGATTATTACGACGCCCTGCGGAGCGAGCGGTCGTATAAAAGCGGCTTGGACCACGATACGGCCGTCCGGACCATCCTGGAAGGAGGGCCGGATTGTTCCCCGGCCCAGTTCGACCCCGAGGTCCTCCAGGCGTT
>JAAZPG010000015.1 GCA_012797375.1 Acidobacteriota bacterium | reverse complement strand
TTTTGGAAAATACGCCACGTGAAAAAAGCGACATTGAATTCCTACTGGGGCAGCTCGCCGGCAATCCCGTCATTCAAAAGCATTTCAAGCTGATTTCCTCGCTCCGGAACCTCCGGAACAAGGCCGTCCACGTCGGAAGCAACTTCAATAAGCAGATGGCCGACGAGTTCATCGACGGCGTCGGCACCCTGGCCGAGGATCTGGAAATTATCGTCTGACGAGTCAGCGTTGTTTCGACCGAATCGGTACCTGTTCAACCTTTTCCCCATTTCCCGTTAAATCGGAACCTGCTTATCCTTTTCTCCATTTCTTGAAATCATTTCTTGAAATCCGGAAATGGATAACCAGGTTCGGATAAAGACGAAATGCGGAAATGGTTAAGCAGGTTCCGGTTTATTGGGCCGGCGGGCGCTGATCATCGAGACAAGGGTTACGGCGATGAGGATCGCCGCCCCTCCGGCGAGAGCCTTGGCGCCGGGCGCCTCGCCTAAAGCCAGGAAAACCCAGACCGGATTGAAGACCGGCTCGATGACCGCGATCAGGTTGGCCGTGACGGCCGGGATGCGCTTGATCGCCGCGGCGAACAGGACGGCCGCCACCCCGATCTGGAAAACCCCCAGAACAACCACCGCCCCAACCGCTTTCAAGGTGAAGCGCGGGGCCGGGACAAACAGCGTGACCGTTAGCCCCGCGGCCGCCACCAGCCAGTGGGAGAGCAGGATGGATTCGATCGGGGATTCGTCCTTCTGCTTGCGCATGAAGACGAAGTAGAGGCTGAAGGTGAGCCCGGAGAGAAGGGCGAAGACGTTACCGAGCGTCCGCCCGCCCCCGATCTCGTCCATGAACATCACGACAACGCCGGCCGTCACCACGACGATGGCGATCCAGTGCTCCAGCCGGGTTTTCTCCTTCAGCAGCCAGGCTCCGAGGAAGGCCGTGCAGACGGGGGCGATGTACTGAAGGATGATGGCGTTAGCAGAGGTGGTGGTCTTATTGGCCGCGACAAAGAACATCATCGTTGCGGCGTTGCAGACGGTTGCCGCGACTTGGGGGAAAGACAGGTGGAAATGCGGCCGCTTCACGTACAGGAGGACGACAAACGAGGCGATCAAACTGCGAAAGCCGGCGATCGTCAGGGGGTGCCAGTCGATGACCTTGATAAATAAGCCGGCGATGCTCCAAAGCAAAGCCGTGGCGACCATCGCCAGGATTCCGATGATCGTTCCGCGCTTCGTTATGTCCATCGTCTCGATTCTCTCACCGCGATCATTTCCATTCCGTGAAGATCTTTTTCGATGGATGATATGTCCGCTCGCACTCCGAGTCAACCTCGAAAGAGAGTCGGAAATGGATAAACAGGTACTGATTTCAGAGGACCAGGCACGGATACGAAATGCGGAAATGGATAACCAGGTACGGATATGAAGAGACCGGAAATCCGGAAATGGATAAACAGGTTCCGAATTATTATTGGAACGTCACCCGGACGACGACGATCTCCGAGGCGCCGGCCGTCCGGACGGGCGGCCCCCAGCCCTGGACGCCGGTTGTGACGATGACCTGGGAGCGGCCCTTGACTCCGTATCCCCACGAGATTTCGTATTCCTTCCGGGCGATGAAATTCAAGGGGAAGACCTGGGCGTTGTGGGTGTGGCCGGACAACTGAAGGTCCGCCCGGCTCCGGCCCAGGTTTTCCAGGTCGGTCGGCCGGTGATCCAGAAGGATGATCGGCAAATCCCCGGGCACCGGAGCGAGGAGGTCGTCGATGGATTTCCGGCCCCCTCCGTCCGCCGTCCGCCGGCGGCCGTCCAATCTCCCGGCCAGGTAGATCGAGGCGTCGATCCGGACGTACTCGTCGCGAAGCATGCGAAGGCCGGCCTTTTCGAAAAACGAGCTCCGGTCGCCGCCGAAGGAATCGTGATTCCCCAGGACGCCGTAAACGCCGTAGGCCGACCGAAGGCGCCGGAACTGGGCGGCTTCGTGCTCCAGCTTTTCATCGGGC
>JAAZPG010000156.1 GCA_012797375.1 Acidobacteriota bacterium | reverse complement strand
CTCAATGCCACCGCCAGCCGCGTGACCGAGGAGTGGAAGCTGCGTCTCGGCTTTTCCTCCAGCTTCCGCCGCGACTCTTTCGTTTACCAAGGAACGAAAATCGAGAGCTCCCAGGAGTCCTACGGCGCCAGCGGGCTGCTGGTGAAAAGCCTGAGCCCGCACTGGTCGGCCGGGCTCGCCCTGGACGCCGATTCCTCCAGCTATGGAAACATCGCCTTCCGCCTCGTTCCGGCCCCGGCGATCGAATACAACCTGTTTTCCTATGCCGAATCCTCGCGCCGCCAGCTTCGTTTTCTTTACCGCCTCCGGTTCGAGAATGTCCGCTACCGGGAACCGACGATCTACGACAAGACCCGGGACCGCCTTTGGGGAGAATCGTTATCCGTCACCCTCGACCTCAAGGAAAAGTGGGGCTTCATTTCCAGCTCCCTCAGCGGGGCCCATTATTTTCACGATTTCAAGAAGAACAATCTGACCTTGAACGCTTTTCTCCAGCTCAACTTGGTCAAAGGCTTGAGCGCCTATCTTTTCGCCAGCGGATCCCGCGTCCACGACCAGCTGGCTCTGGCCCGGGGAACGGCCACCCTCGAGGAAATCCTTCTTGAGCGGCGCGAGCTGGCCACCTCCTACAGCTATTTCGCGATCTTCGGCCTCAGCTTCACCTTCGGCTCGGCTTATACCAACGTCGTCAATCCCCGCTTCGGCCAGCTCGGCGGCGGGGACAGCGGCGGAGTAACGATCCGCGTTAATTGAGGAACCGGACCATGCGCCTGATTCATAAAACGTTTTTCCTCGCGGCCGCGGCCGCCGTGCTTTTTCCGCACGTTTTCCCGGAGACTGTTTTTTCGCAGGAAATCCCGGTGAAGCCGGACGCGGGACGTCCGGAGAAGCTGACCGTCTTTCTATCCGGCCCGGAGGCCGCCGCGTATGCCTCGGAAATCCCTTTCGCCGCGGTCGCGGCCGGCCCGGGATCCGCCCGGGTCGTGGTGGACATCGTCCGATCCGGCGACGCCCAAGGAGAAATCATCGTTTTGGAATTTTCCGGCCGGGAGGATTTCGCCGGGCGGACGGACAAGCTCGTCTACCGCCCCCGGCACGGCGAAACGGCTGAAACGACCCGGAAGGAAACCGCCCGGCTTTTACAGCTGGGATTGCTTCGCTTTGCTTCCCATACTCCGGCCGCCGGCCGTCTCGACGTTCTCTTCGAGGACGCGGTCAAGCCGACGGCGGTGGACGATCCCTGGAATTTTTGGGTCTTCAGCTTGAGCGCCAATGGGTTTCTCAACGGCCAAAAGTCCTCCCGCTTTCAATCCTGGTTCGGCGCCCTGGCCGCCAACCGGGTTACGCCCGAGTGGAAGATCCGGGCCTCGATCGATTTCAGCCGCGATAAAAACAGCTACGATTACGAGGGATACCTCTACGAGAACGTTTCCACCTCCAAGAACGCCTCCGGGCTGGTCGTCCGGAGCCTGAACGACCACTGGTCCTTGGGATTGTCCGTGACGGCCGGATCGTCGACCTTCAATAATTACGATTTCCGCCTGGCCGTCCGGCCGGCCGTTGAATTCGACCTGTTCCCGTACAGCGAGGCGACCAAAAAACAGCTCTGCCTCCTTTATTACGCCGGCCCGGAATTCGTCCGCTACCGGGAGGAGACGATCTTCGACAAGCGGAAGGAAACGCTCTGGAAGCAAACCCTGTCGATCGCCTTGGGACTCAAGCGCCCCTGGGGCTCGATGAGCGCCGTCCTCACCGGCTCGCATTACTTTCACGACCTTGGGAAGAACCGCCTGCGGTTCGATGCCGATGTTTCCTGGCGGATCGTTTCGGGACTCAGCCTGACGTTCGATTTCGGCGGAGCCCGCATCCGCGATCTCCTGGCCTTGCCCAAGGGAGGGGCTTCGCTGGAGGAAATCCTCCTCCGCCGGCGGCAGCTGGCGACGGGATACGATTACTACCTTTCGGCCGGGCTGAGCTTCACCTTCGGCTCGGTCAACAGCAACTTGGTGAATCCCCGCTTCGGCGACAGCGGCGGAACGTCCATCTCGATTTCCTTCTAGCCGGAGGCGACGTGCACGGCGGCCGCGCCGAGGCACAACCGCCGGAAACGAACGCGGGCGAAGCCCGCTTGGTCGAGGATCACGGCCAGCTCCGGGGCTCCGTAAAAGCGCGGAATCGTCGCTCCCAAGTAAGCGTTCCCGGCCTTCGATCCGGAGATTTTTTCCCCGATCCTCGGGATCAGGGCGCGCGCCAGGAAAAAGTATAGCCACCGGACGGGAAGAACGGGCGGCCGGCTCGTCTCCACCAGGACGAGGCGGCCCGACGGTTTTAAGACCCGGCGGAGCTCGGCGAACGTCCGCCGCAGGGACTCCCGGCCGCGGTTGAGATTGCGGACGGCGAACGACACGGTGACCAGGTCGAACGTCCCTGCGGGGGAGGGGAGGAAGGACG
>JAAZPG010000155.1 GCA_012797375.1 Acidobacteriota bacterium | reverse complement strand
TGTTATCGAGCACGGCCGGCCTCTCTCTTCTCGGGATTTTCCCCGCCGGCCGGGCGGGAGAGGATGGCGTCGGCCACGCGGGCCGCCCGCCGGGTGGATTGGACGTCGTGAACCCGGAGGATGTGCGCCCCGCGGGCCAGGCCGACGACGGCCGCGGCCAGCGATCCCTCCAGGCGCTCTTCCGGAGGAACGTCCAGAATCTTCCCGATCATCGACTTCCGGGACACGCCCATCACCACCGGCCGGCCGATCCCGGCGATCGTTTCCAATTCCCGGATCAAGGCGCAATTGTCCTCGAGCCGTTTGCCGAATCCGATGCCCGGATCGACGGCCAGGCTCTCCTTGTTCAGGCCGTAGGCGGCCGCGATTTCAATCTTTTCGGCCAGAAAGCCCCGGACCTCGGCCACGACGTCTTCGTAGCGCGGGGCGGCCTGCATGGTTTTCGGGACGCCTTGCATGTGCATCAGGATGAATCCCGCGCCGGTTTCCGCAGCCAGGACGAGCAGACGGGGGTCCATCTCAAAGGAGCTGATGTCGTTGATGATGTCCGCCCCGGCGCCCAAGGCCGCCCGGGCCGTCTCGAACTTGGTCGTGTCGACCGAGAGGAGAACCCGCGTTTGGGTTCGCAGCGAGGAAATCACCGGAACGATGCGCCGGATCTCCTCCTCGGCCGGAATGGGGTCGGAGCCGAAGCGGGAGCTTTCCCCCCCGACGTCGATGATGTCGGCGCCCTCGTCGGCCAGCCGGAGGCCGTGGTCGACGGCCGGTCCGGGATCGAAATAGCGCCCGCCGTCGAAAAAGGAATCCGGCGTGACGTTGAGGATCCCCATCACCCAGGTCCGCGTCCCCAGAAGGTGACGCGCGCCCTTGACGCGGAAGACGGTTCCGGTCCTCACTTCACCTCGCGGTTCCCGGCCGGTTCCGGCGATTTTCCCTCCTCTTCGGATGAGGGGGGAGGGGAGGAGGCCGGTTTGCCCAAAATCGCGTTGATCTCGTCCGACGACAGGACTTCCCGCTCGAGGAGCTGCTTGACGATGGCTTCCAGCAGATCGCGGTGTTCGCCGATGATCTTCTCGGCCCGGCCGTAATTGCGCTTGACGATCTTCTTGACTTCCTCGTCGATCGCCTCGGCGGTTTTCTCGCTGTAGTTCTTGTGGGCGGTCAGCTCGCGGCCGAGGAAAATCAGGTCGTCCCGCTCGCCGAAGGTCAGCGGGCCGAGGTCGCTCATGCCCCACTGGCAGACCATCCGCCGGGCGATTTCCGTGGCCCGCTCGAAATCATTGGCCGCGCCGGTCGTGATTTGGTTGAGGAACATGAGCTCCGTGACCCGGCCGGCCATCAGCACGGCCAGCTGGGATTCGAGATAGGCTTTCCCGTACGTGTAGCGGTCGTCGAGGGGGAGCTGCTGGGTCAAACCGAGGGCCATCCCCCGGGGGATGATGGTCACCTTGTGGATCGGGTCGGCCTCGGGGATCATGGCCGCGACCAGAGCGTGCCCGGCTTCGTGATAGGCCGTGCTCTTTTTCTCTTCGTCGCTGATGATCATGCTTTTCCGCTCGACGCCCATGAGGACTTTGTCCTTGGCGTATTCAAGATCCTTCATCCTGACCTTGTCCTGCTCCAGGCGGGCCCCGTTGAGGGCGGCCTCGTTGATCATATTGGCCAGGTCGGCCCCGCTGAAACCGGGGGTCGAGCGGGCGATGACCTTGAGGTCGGCGTCGTCGGCCAGGGGGATTTTGCGGGTATGGACCTTGAGGATTTCCTCGCGGCCCTTGACGTCGGGCATGTTGACGACGATCCGCCGGTCGAAGCGGCCCGGCCGGAGAAGGGCGCTGTCGAGGATGTCGGGACGGTTGGTCGCGGCGATGAGGATGATGCCCTCGTTGGAGTCGAAGCCGTCCATTTCGACGAGCAGCTGGTTGAGAGTCTGTTCGCGCTCGTCGTGCCCGCCGCCCAGCCCGGCCCCGCGCTGGCGGCCGACGGCGTCGATCTCGTCGATGAAGATGAGACAGGGGGCGTGCTTCTTGCCGTTTTCGAACAGGTCCC
>JAAZPG010000154.1 GCA_012797375.1 Acidobacteriota bacterium | reverse complement strand
GGGGGATGTGGATTGGAGCGTGCCCGAGGCGATGAACGCCGTTATTTCGGGTGGATTGATCGGGCCGGAACAGGTCGAGACGCGGCCCTAGGATCTCAAGGCTTTTCTCAGGTAGCGGGCCGTGATCGAGGCTCGGGAACGGGCCACGGCCTCGGGCGTCCCCTCGGCGACGACCGTTCCTCCGTTCTCCCCGCCCTCGGGCCCCAGGTCGATGACGTAATCCGCGCTTTTGACGACGTCCAGGTTATGCTCGATGACCAGGAGCGAGTGCCCTTCCTCGACCAGCCTCTGGAAACAGCGGAGAAGCGTCGACACATCCTCGGGATGGAGCCCGATCGTCGGCTCGTCGAACAGATAGAAGATGTTACGATCGCGCTCGTGGATGAGATGAAACGCCAGTTTGATCCGCTGAAGCTCGCCCCCCGAGAGGGTGGTCGTCGGCTGGCCGAGGCGGAGATAGCCCAGGCCGACGTCCTGGAGCGGCCGGAGCTTCTTGACGATTTCCGGCCGGTCCCCGAAGAATTCCAGGGCGTCGTCGACGGTCAGGTGAAGCACGTCGTCGATGTTCTTTCCCCGATAGCGGATCTCCAGGACTTCGCGCTTGAACCGTTTCCCCTGGCAGCCCTCGCAGACGAGAATGACGTCGGACAGGAACTGCATCTCCACGATCTGCCGGCCCGCCCCCTCGCAATCCTCGCACCGGCCGCCCTTGGTGTTGAAGGAAAACGTCCCTGGCTTGAGGCCGGCGAGCTTGGCCTCCCGGGTTTGGCTGAACAGGTCGCGGATCCCGTCCATGGCCTTCAGGTACGTGGCCGGAATGGAGCGGGGCGAGGCGCTGATGGGCGATTGGTCGACGCAGATGATCTTGTCGATGCGCTCCAAGCCCCGGATATCGGCGAAGGCGTCCCGCGATTCCCCGCTCCAGCCCCGGTAAAGGACGTCATGGAGAAGCGTGCTTTTCCCCGAACCGGAGACTCCCGTGAGGCAGGCGAACACGCCCAAGGGAATGCGGATGTCGATGCGTTTGAGGTTGTGGGCCCGGGCGTCCCGGACCAGCAGGAAGCCGCGCGGCTCGCGCCGTCGGCGCGGGACGGCGATCTCTTTCTCGCCGGTGAGATAGCGGGCGGTGATCGAGGCGCCGTCGGAGGGCGGCCGACCGCCGTCGGGCTTTTTCAGGATCGTGGACAGCGGTCCGGCGAAAAGAATTTCGCCGCCGTTTTCCCCTGCCCGGGGGCCCATGTCGATCAGATGGTCGGCCGCCCGGATGATGTCCGGATCGTGCTCGATCACGAGGATGGTGTTGCCGATCCCCTTCAGCGACTGGAGAATCCGGACGAGCCGGGCGTTGTCCCGGGGATGGAGTCCGATGGAGGGCTCGTCCAGGACGAACAGCGTCCCGACCAGCGAGGAGCTGAGGGCCGCGGCCAAGTTGATCCGCTGGGCTTCTCCGCCGCTGAGAGTGAAGGTCATCCGGTCCAGGGTGATGTAATCCAGCCCGACTTCGATCAGGTACTTGAGGCGGTTCTCGATTTCGGCGACGAGTTTTTCGGCGATCTTCGCTTCCTCGGGGGAGAGGCGGAGGTGGTGGAAAAAGACCGCGGCTTCCCCGACCGTCAGACGGACGATTTCCCCGATGGACAAGCCTCCGATCTTGACTCCCCGGGCGTCCGCGTTCAAGCGCGTTTGGGCGCAGGCCGGGCAGGGGGCGTATTTGCGGTAACGGCTGAGAAAGACCCGGACCTGGACTTTATATTTTTTCGCCTGGAGCCAGTCGAAGAAGCCCTTGATCCCGTACCACTTCTCGTCTCCCTCGAAAAGGAAGCGGCGGTGCTCGGCTTTGAGATCACGGAAGGGGATCCGGGTCGGGATCCCCCGTCGCCGGGCCTCCCGAAGCATCTCCCGCATGACTCCCCGGGAGACCGGCTTCGTCCACGGCTCGATGGCTCCCTCCTCGAGGGATTTGGCCGGATCGGGGATGATTTTTTCCTCGTCCAGGACGGCTAAATCGCCGAATCCATGGCATTCCGGACAGGCGCCCTGAGGATTGTTGAAGGAAAAGAGATTCGGCGTCGGATCCTCGTAGGCGATCCGACACTCCTTGCATTCCAAGCTGTCGGAAAAGGCGAACGACCGGCCGTCTTCCGTTTGAACACGGGCTCGTCCCCGGCCGTGCTTCATCGCCGTCTCGAGAGAATCGGCCAGACGCTCCCGGTCGTCCGGGTCGGCCGGAAGCCGGTCGACGAAGACCGACAGGGTCCGGCCCTTGAGGGATGGAAGCTCGTCGAACGGAACGATCCGGCCGTCGACCAGGGCCCGGAAAAAGCCGAGCTTCTTGAGGGCGGCCGGGCTTTTTTCGATCACGGCCTCAAATGAGATCGAAAGCGGCGTGCCGGCGGGGAGAGCCAGGAGCTTGTCCACGACGGCGTCGATGGTGTCCCGGGTCACGGGCCGGTTGCAGCGTCGGCAGTGGACCGTGCCCACGCGGGCGTAAAGAACCCGGAGGAAATCATAAGCTTCGGTGACCGTGGCCACGGTCGAGCGGGGATTTTTCGTCGCCGCTTTCTGTTGAATGGCGATGGCGGGGGGAAGCCCTTCGATCGTGTCGACGTCGGGCTTGTCCATCCGCTCGAGGAATTGGCGGGCGTACGAGGAGAGAGATTCGATGTACCGGCGCTGGCCTTCGGCGTAAAGGGTGTCCAGGGCAAGCGAGGATTTCCCCGAACCGCTCACTCCCGTAACGACGGTGAAGGCGTTCAGGGGAATGTCGACGTCCACATTCTTGATGTTATGGACGCGGACACCCCGGAGGATGATCTTGTCTTCGCCGCTCATGGAGGCCCCATTCTCGTGTTGAAAAAAGAATCATTATAGCACGGGCGCGGAGAAATGTGGATAATAGGACCATGCGGCCGGCCATGAAAAAGGCGTTGTTTTGCGGCGCCGTGCCCTTTGTCGCCCTGGTCGCCGCCCTTCCGTTCGTCAATCGCCTCCGGCCGGTCGTCCTCGGCCTGCCGTTCGTCCTGTTCTGGATCCTGGGCTGGGTGGCCTTGACTCCGGCATTCCTGTATCTCGCCGACCGATTCCTCCGGAAAGATAAAAACGGCAAGGACGG
>JAAZPG010000153.1 GCA_012797375.1 Acidobacteriota bacterium | reverse complement strand
TTGGAAGCTTTTATAAATGGAATGTATAAAAATCCAGAAATAAGTGTTGAAAGCGTGAGAAGTATTAATCTTTTTTTCATTATCGATACCCCTTATTGTACGCTGACGTTGGGCTATTTCAATATTACTATAAAACATAATTCGGCGGCATCTTTGAGGGTTGCTTTATCGGGATTTTGAAAAGCTATCGGTAGTTTGATGACTTGATTTTCTATCAACAAATCCATTTAGTCAAACTAACTTGGCCGTGTCAACGGATGTTTGCATTTTGGGGGCCATCTTAGTAAAAATCCTCCTCTCGAGATTTGGCGATCAAGAGAGTTTACGATGGCCTCCCTCCTATTCCAAATTGCAAACATCACTGTACACTGTCAATATTCAGGCATTAAACAACAGAACACATAAAAAGAGAAACTTATTGGTTTCTAAATACTTTCAAGGCAAAATAAATAAAAGCCCTAATCGTCCGGGTCGGATTTTAAGTCACTTGCGTCTGCCAGTTCCGCCACCCCGGCAGCCAAACGGGCGGCCGGTCTCAACTATATCCACGTTGAGGATTTTTCTCAATCGCCGGGCGGCATCCTCTCGATTCGATTCTGTTCAATCATGGCCTGATTCACGATTTTTCTATTTCCAGGCGGCGGGATCTCCGCCGGTCCCCGCGTTTATCCCGGCCGCATCCGACCGAAGCAGCCCGAGGAGGCGCCGCCTCTCACCGTTCCAGGGATCGGCCCATGCCCCTAAAAGGGACAAAGAAGATTGGGTCTTCCTATTTGTATTCGAACCGCGCTTCCTTGTTCCGCTTGCTCCAGAAGGAGCGGTAGATCGGACCGGGCTTAATCTTCACCGGAAGGTTCTCGATTCGCTCCAGCCATTCGGCCGTCTTCCGCTCGGCTTCAGCGAACGCCCGCTCGGTGAAGACCGCCCGCTCCCCCGCCGCGGCTGGAAGTCGTCCGGCTCCCTCGAGGATCTCCTTCTCCCAGGCATCCCGCTCTCCGCGGAAAACGGCCAGCCGGCGGCTGAAATCGCGGAGCACCGTCCGGTGGAAGCGTTCGTGGCGCCACCAGAGCGTTCCCGCGTCGAACATTCCGGACAACCCGGGGCCCAAATCCGGCAGCATCCCGTCGCCGAGCCAAACCGGTTTGAAAAGCGACGTGCAAGGAGCGGCCGTTCCCGTCGCCCACACCGCCCGCCGCTCCGGTTCCCTCGCCAGGCAAGCGGCCAGGGCGGCCGTCGTCTGGGTCGCCTTGCGGGTCAATCCGTTGGCCGCGTGGGCGCAGACGCGGTTGCCGAGGAAATGGCTGTCCGGCCGGTAATCATCTCCGTCATGATCGCGTAAAACGGCCATGGCCGCGGCCGCGTCCATCGAGCCGCGTCGTCCCTCGACCAAGGCCAAGGACCTCGCCCGGCGCCGGCGGCAGGCGGAGAATTTGGTATAGAACCAGTCGGAATAGCAACGGGAGAAATGGAACGTCTCCCCCTTCTTCAACCAGCCCTTGGCCCGGGCCGTGGCGATGAGTTCGGGATGCATCCGGTCGATCTCCTCGCCGAGCGTCAGGCCGTTGCTGATGGACGCCGCCCTTTCGACCTTGCGCGCCGCCCACAGCGGGCCGGCCGTCTCCAGCACCCAGGCTTCACCAGGATCGGCGATGATGAAGCTGTTGTGATAGGTCATCTTCCGGTCGCGAAAGCCGCAGATCCCCCCCTGGCCGTAATCGTGGAGAAGGCCGGCGATGAGTTCGAGAGCCTGCCCGGCCGTCGAGGCCCGCTCCAAAGCCAGGCGGAGCATGTCCATGCCGAGGAGACCGGGCTTGAGGGAAAGCGGCATCTTCGTCCAGACCGCCTCGTTGCCGATGGCCAAACCGTCTTCATTGACTCCGATTTCCGCCCCCCACATCCAAAACGGGCGTGAGATCAGGACGGCCCGCGTCTCCCGGACCTGGGGGATCGCCAGATACGTCAGCCGGAGTTCCTCCCCTTCCTCTCCTCGTCGGCGGGGATGGAATTCCAGCGCCTGGGCCTCGTTCGGCTCGCGGTCGCTGTTTTTTCCAAAGATCGTCACTCCTCCCGCCGCCGCCTCTCCCCGGGCCACGAACGTATCGCACATTTTCCGTTTTCTCCTTTCTCGCTTCTATTTTATCCGAGAAACGGGGACACACAATACCGATGAACTCTATTTCGGCGGCCGACCGGGACCCGTTTCGAAATCGGAGCCTGTTTAACCATTTCCGCATTTC
>JAAZPG010000001.1 GCA_012797375.1 Acidobacteriota bacterium | reverse complement strand
GGCCGTTGTCCTCGACCTCCTTGAGCGTCTCGGGCGGAGCGTACCAGTTGCCGTCGAAATGGGCGATCGGGATGCGGAGAATCTGCCCCGGGCGGGCGTTCCGGGTGAACGGCGTCCGTTCGTTTTCGACCCGGATCGTCACCTGCCGGCAGAGGAATTTCAGCTTCTTGTTCCGAAGCATGGCCCCGGGGAGGAGATTGAGCTCGAGGAGGACTTGGAAGCCGTTGCAGATGCCCAGGACCAGGCCGCCCTTGGCGGCGAAGGCGCGGACTTCCCGCATGAGCGGCGAGAACCGGGCGATCGCCCCGCTCCGGAGGTAATCGCCGTAGGAGAACCCGCCCGGGAGGATGACGCAGTCGACGCCTTGGAGGTCGTGATCCTTGTGCCAGAGGTATGCCGTCGGTTGTCCCAGGACGTCCCGGCAGGCGTGAAAGGCGTCGGAGTCGCAGTTGGATCCGGGGAAGACGACCACGCCGAATTTCACGGATGCCTCCTCAGTCTTCGAGGATCTCCCAGGAGGACTTCTCAATGACCACGTTGGCCAGGACTTTGCCGGCGATCTCCGGCAGCAGGCGCTCGGCTTCGGTCCGGGAGACGCCCCGGAGCTCGATCTCGAAGACCTTGCCCTGGCGGACGTCCCGGACGGCCTCGTAGCCGAGGGTGTGCAGGGCGTTGCGGACGGCCTGGCCCTGCGGGTCGAGGACCGAATCCTTGTAGGAAACCAGGATTCTAGCTTTCACGGGAGAGCACCCGCTTGAAGATGTAATCGATCTTCTCGAGGTAGGGGTCGAGGCTGAAGCACGTTTCGATTTCGGCCGGGGAGAGCCGCTCCCGGATCCGGGGGTCGGCCAGGACGAGGGCCTTGAAATCGAGGTTTTCCTCCCAGGTTTTAAGGCTGTTTCTCTGAACGAGGGCGTAGGCCTCCTCGCGGGTCAAGCCTTTCCGGGTCAGGGCCAGCAGGACGCTCTGGGAGAAGGTCAGGCCGCGGGTCGCGTTGATGTTGGCCTTCATCCGGTCCTTTCGGACGACCCAGTGGGAGATGATATCGATCGCCTCGGCGAGCATGAAGTCCGTCAGGATGAACGAGTCCGGGAAGATGATCCGCTCGGCCGAGGAATGGGAAATGTCCCGCTCGTGCCAGAGAGGGATGTTCTCCAGGGCCGTCTGGACGTTCGCCCGGACGAGGCGGGCCAGGCCGGCCATCCGCTCGCACCGGACGGGATTCTTCTTGTGGGGCATCGAGGAGGAGCCCTTCTGGCCCTTGGTGAACGGCTCCTCGAGCTCCAGAACCTCGCTTCTCTGGAGGTGGCGGATCTCGACGGTGAATTTTTCCAGCGACGCGGCGATCAGGGCGAGCGTGCCGATCGCCTCGGCATGGCGGTCGCGCTGGAGGACCTGGGTGGAGACCGGAGCGGGCTTGAGGCCGAGCTTCTTGAGGGCCAGGACCTCGACGCGGGGATCGAGATGGATGTAGGTCCCCACCGCGCCGGAGATCCGGCCGACGCTCATGACCTCGACCGCCCGGTCGATCCGGTCGAGATGACGCTTGATCTCCTCGTACCAGACCAGGACCTTGAAGCCGAAAGTCACCGGCTCGGCGTGGACGCCGTGGGTCCGGCCCATGCAGACGGTCTTCTTATGCTTGAGGGCTTCCTTCCGGAGGACCTTCTTGAGGGTGAGGAGGCGGGCGCGGACCTGGAGGAGCGACCGGCGGACCAGGAGCGAGAGGGCCGTGTCGACGACGTCGTAGGAGGTCAGGCCGAGATGGATATAGCGGCCGTCCGGCCCGACTTTTTCATTGACCGCCGTCAGGAAAGCGATGATGTCGTGCTTGACGACACGCTCGATCTCATCGATCCGCTTGATGTCGAAGGCCGCCTTGGCCTTGATCGTCCGGAGGGACGAGGCCGGGATCTTCCCCAGCTTGTTCCAGGCCTCGCAGACGGCGATCTCGACCGCAAGCCAGGTCCGGTAGCGGTTCTCCTCGGTCCAAACCGCCCCCATTTCGGGATTCGTGTAGCGTTCGATCATGGGTCACGTTCCTTGCGGGGGGATGGGCGGGAGCATCATACCAACAGGGGGCGGGGGAGTCAATTTCAGCCGCGGTCGACCAGCGTGATTCCGAAATCGTCCAGGGTGACCAGGCGTTTTTTGTAAAGGCGCCCGACGGCCGTTTTGAAAGCGTTCTTGCTCACTCCGAAAAGGCGGCCGACGAATTCGGCCGGCGATTTGTCGGTGACCTCCAGGAAGCCGTCGTTGGCCCGAAGCGCGTCCAGGATCCGGCCGGCCAGCTCGTCGACGCCCTCGGGGCCCGGCTTGCCCAAGCGGAGGTCGATCTTCCCGTCGTCCCGGATCTTCCGGACGTATCCCTTGACCCGGTCGCCCGGCCGGAGCTCCCGGAAGACCTCGTTTTTATAGAGAATGCCGCCGTGGGAATTATCGATGACCGCCTTGTAGCCCAGCTCCGTCCGGCCGTAAATCAACAGGTCGACTTCCCGGCCGGCCTCGAAGGGCGGGGGCGTCTTGGCCAGATGCTTGTCGATCTTGGCCGAGGCGGCGATCCGCCGGCTGGCCTCGTCCAGGTAGACATGGACGACGTATTTTTTCCCGGCCTTCATCGGCGGCCGTTGCTCGCTCCAGGGGACGAGAAGGTCCTTGGGGAGGCCCCAGTTCAGGAACGCGCCTGTGGGATTGACCGCGACCGCCTCGAGAAAGGCGAAATCCCCGACCTGGGCCAGGGGCTTTTCCGTCGTGGCGATCAAGCGGTCCTCGGAATCGAAATAGAGGAAGACGTCCAGGCGGTCGCCGGGGGCCGCTCCGGCCGGGACGTAGCGGCGGGGGAGGAGGATTTCGCCGAGGCCTCCCCCGTCGAGATAGACGCCGAAGGCGACCGTCTTGATGATCGCCAGCGAGTTTCGTTTTCCGATTTCGGCCATTCCGGAGTCACTATACCCGCCGGGCGCGGGGGATGCAAACGCGGCGGCGTCGGAACGCCGCGGGGGCCTCGGTTATTGAGTCGCTTCGCCGCTTTCGGAGTCTGGGAAATGGGTGTGAGCCGGGCTCTTCGCCGCCTCGTAGATCCGTTCGACGTAATGGACGAAGGCGACATAGGCTTGAACGTAGGCCCGCCCCTTCTCGACATCGTTCTCTTCGTACGCTTTCCTTTCGAGGACTTCCTTGAATTGTCCCCCGGCTCCCTCCCGGACGAGATCCGACAGGAGATTCAGAAGATCCTGGGCCGAACCGCTCTCAACGGCCCGGTCGGCGGCCGGGATGGCCGGCCCGAGGTCTCGACCGGCGGGTTTCAACCCGGTGTAAGGCGCTCCCTCCCCGGCCCGGTGAAGACGGACGAGCGTCTCGAAGAAATACATGTCGGCCAACTCCGCGGCCTGTTCGCTCAATTTCCGGACGGACAGCGTTTTCTCAAAGGCCTTTATCACGGCCTCCTCGTCCTGCTTATGTACCCAGATCAAAACGAGACGGATCTCTCCGGTTTCCAGGGCTTTTTGGGCGGCCTTGACGACCGGACCGTCCATCCCGTCGCAATGGGCCCGGAGAAGCGGAGCCGTGATGATCGGGAGAAAGAGGCCGAGAGTCAGGAGAAATCGGATGACGCGTTTCCTTTTCATTTTAATCTTCCTTTTTAAGACAGGTATTCTTCCTT
>JAAZPG010000152.1 GCA_012797375.1 Acidobacteriota bacterium | reverse complement strand
TCGGAGAGGCGTCCGACGGGACGCCTCTCCAAACTTCTCTCTCCCCGCTGCGAGCCCCGCTGTTGAATCCGGAAAGAGGTCGAACATGATCAGTCGCCGACTGCTAAACCTCAAGGAACGGGCGATCCGGGCTTGCTTTTTCCTGAACGGCATCCTGGTCGTCGTCATCCTGGCCGGGATCTTCGTCCTCCTCCTCTCTTCGGCCGTCCCGGCCTTCCGGGAAATCGACCTGAAGGAATTTCTCTTCGGCGCGCTCTGGGATCCCACCTCCCCGATCCGGGCGAGTTATGGCATCCTGACTCAAATTTACAGCACCTTCCTCGTCACGCTCGGCGCGATGATCCTGGCCGTGCCCGTCGGCCTGGCCGTGGCCGCCTACTTGTCCGATGTCGCCCCCGGGCGGGTCCGGGAAATCATCAAGCCGGTGGTCGAGATCCTGGCCGGGGTCCCTTCGGTCGTCATCGGATTCCTGGGAATCGTCGTCCTGGGCCCGGCCTTGAGCAAGCTGACCGGCGAAAGCCACGGGCTGAACGCTTTAAACGGGAGCATCCTCCTGGCGATCATGTCGCTGCCCACGATCATCAGCATCTCGGAGGACTCGCTCGCGGCCGTTCCCCGGTCGTACAGCGAAGGATCGCTGGCCCTGGGCGGATCTCGCTGGCAAACGCTTCTCCGGGTGAAATTCCCGGCAGCCCTTTCCGGCATCATCGCCGCGGTCATGCTGGGCATGGGCCGGGCGATCGGCGAGACCATGACCGTCTTGATGGCCACCGGCAACGCCCGGTCCTTCCCCCACGGCCTGTTCGATTCCGTCCGGACGATGACCTCAAACGTGGCCATCGAGCTTGGTGAAGTCCCTTACTTCACCACCCATTACTACGCTCTCTTCGCCATCGGCCTGGTTCTTTTCCTCCTGACCTTCTTGATCAACCTGGCGGCTGATAGGGTCCTGCACAAGTACCGGGAGCGCGAACGATGAAAATCTCACTCCGCCTGAGGAAAGCCGTCGCCCAGTCCCTGGGCTTTTTCGGCCTCCGGGTCGCCCTGGGCCTCGTTCTGCTCGTCATTGTTTTCATCCTGGCCGACATCGGAACGAAGGGCTCCGGCGTGATCAGCTGGGAATTTCTCTCCCGGCCTCCCCGCAGAGGCATGACCGAAGGGGGCATTTTCCCGGCCATTTACGGAACGCTGCTCGTTACCTTGATCACCGCCGTTCTCGCCGTTCCGTTGGGGATGGGCGCGGCCGTCTATCTCAACGAGTACGCCCCGAAAAACAGGCTGACGCGCCTGATCCGGCTTTCAATTCGGAACCTTGCGGGCGTGCCTTCGATCGTCTACGGGCTGTTCGGCGTCATTCTCTTCGTCAACATCTTCAAGTTCGGGACCTCGATCCTCTCCGCCGGCCTGACTCTGGGTCTCCTGACGCTGCCCTGGACCATCACCGCCTCGGAGGAAGCGTTGAAGACCGTTCCGAATTCCTTCCGGGAAGGAGCCTTAGCCCTGGGAGCCACCCCGTGGCAGTGCATCCGGACCAATGTCCTTCCGTACGCCGTGCCGGGCATGCTGACCGGAACCATCCTCGGCCTGGCCCGGGCGGCCGGAGAGACCGCCCCGATCATGTTCACCGGAGCCGCTTTCGCCCTTCCGATCCTCCCCCAGTCGATCCGGGACCAGTTCATGGCCTTGCCGTACCATTTGTACATCATGGCCACCCAGCATCACGACATCGCCACGGTCC
>JAAZPG010000151.1 GCA_012797375.1 Acidobacteriota bacterium | reverse complement strand
CTCGGACGGAGAGCTTCGCTTTCGGGACGTCCGGAAATTCGGCTTCCTCCGCTGCCTGCCGCGCGGAGAGGTCGAGGCCTGCGACGAGATCCGGCGGCTCGGCCCCGAACCTCTGGACATCGGCCCGGAAGAATTCGCCGCCCGCCTGGCCGCCCGCAGAGGCCGGCTCAAAAGCGTCCTTCTCGACCAGCGCGTCCTGGCCGGGGTGGGGAATATCTACGCCGATGAAGCCCTCCACGCGGCCCGCCTTCATCCCCTGACCGCGGCCGGCCGCCTGCGTCCGGACGAGTGGGGCCGGCTGCGGGCGTCCCTCCGCCGCATCCTGGCGGCGGCGATCGCCGCCGGCGGCTCGAGCGTCCGCGATTACCGGAGCATCGGAGGGGAGATCGGCGGCTTTCAGACTCGTCATAAAGTCTACGGCCGGGAGGGAAAAAAATGCCTCCGGTGCGGGGAGCGGATCCGGAGGATCGTCGTCGGCGGCCGGGCGACGTTTTATTGCCCGTCCTGCCAGCGGAAAAAACGCTGAAGGAGGGAGCGCGCCGCTCTTCCGCTTTGATGGTTCCGGGGGATTCTCGTTCAGAATGACCGGCGACGATCCCGGCCCGGGATTGGAGGACGCCCCCGGAATGAGGGGGAAGAGGACGCGAATCCCCCAGGCCGATCGCAGGGTTGAGAGAAGCGTCCCTGAATTGTTATAATGCCTGGGCCGGTTCCAATTTTATTCGCGGGAGGGCGCGACGTGGCTTTTTCATCCTTGGATGAAATCCTCGCCTTCGCCGTTCTCCGCGAGGAAGAAGCGGCCGATCTCTACGCCGGGCTGGCTTCGGCCGCCAGGACCGAGCCTCTCCGCGCCCTTTTCCGGGAGCTGGAAGCCGAGGAGCGCCGGCACAAAATCCTCCTGGAAAAATACCGGGCGGGAATGCCGGTCTTTTCGGGCGGGCCCTCGTTTCCGGACTTGGGACTGACCGACGCGGCCGTGGAGGAACCCCCCGGGCCGGACGATTCGGTCCAGGACGTGCTGATCCGCGCCGCCCGGAAAGAAGCGCAGGCGGCCGACCTCTACGGCCGGTTGGCCGCCGCCGTTTCGGACGCCGCGGCCCGGGGCCTGTTCGAATTGCTCCTCCGCGAGGAGCTGAGGCACAAGTTCCGCCTGGAAAGCGAATATGAAGCGCGCATCCTCAAGGAAGGATGAGCGCCCGGCCTCTGTCGATTCATTTGAAAGGAGCCACCGATGACGAAATGGGAATGCACGGCTTGCGGCTATATTTATGATCCGGCCGCCGGCGACCCGGACAACGGAATCCGTCCGGGCACGCCCTTCGAATCCCTTCCCGATGACTGGACCTGTCCGCAATGCGGGGTGGGCAAGGACTATTTCCGGAAAGTCGAGGACTGAGCGGCGGCCTCGCCTCCTCCATGAACGTCGTTATCGTCGGAAATGGTCTGGCCGGAACGATGGCCGCCAAGACCATCCGCGGGCTGGATGACCGCGCCTCCGTCGTCGTTTTCGCCGCCGAGAACCGGTTGTATTATCCCCGGCCGAACCTGATCGAATTCATTGCCGGCCGCCTGCCCGAGGACAAGCTTTATGCCTTTCCGGCCGATTGGGCGGCGAAGAACCGGATTGATCTCCGGCTCGGCCCCGCCGCCCGCCGCCTTCATCCCTCGGAAAAAAGCGTCGAGGCGGCCGACGGATCGATTGTTAGGTACGACCGCCTCCTCCTGGCCGACGGAGCCTCTTCGGCCGTCCCCCCGATCTCCGGGGCGGACAAGCCCGGCGTCTTCACCATCCGGACGCTCGACGACGCCCGGGCTCTCCTGGAATATTTCCGGACCCATCCGCGCGTCGCCGTCCTGGGCGGCGGCTTGCTCGGCCTGGAAATCGCCCGGGCCCTCCGCTTCCGGGGGGCCGAGGTCACGGTGGCCGAGATCTTCCCCTCCCTTCTGCCGCGGCAGCTCGATCCGCCGGGCGGAGAAATCCTGAAGGCCCGTCTCGAGGAGACCGGCCTCCGCGTGCTCCTGGGCGTCGCGGCCGCGGAAATCACCGGAGAATCCGAAGCCCGCGGGATCGTCTTCAAGGACGGGACGCGCCTGGACGCCGACGTGGTCGTCCTCGCCGCCGGAGTCCGCCCGAATACGGCCCTGGCCCGCGAAGCCGGGCTGGCCGTGGACCGGGGCGTCACCGTCGATGACCGGATGGCGACATCGGCTCCCGATATCTTCGCGGCCGGAGACGGAACCCAGCACCGCGGCCGTCTCTACGGCATCATTCCGGCCTCGTTCGCCCAGTCGCGGACGGCCGCGGAGAACATCTGCGGCCGGACCAAGACTTATGAGGGGACGGTCCCCTCCAACCAGCTGAAAGTATCCGACCTGCCCCTCCTGTCGGCGGGAATCATCCGGCCGGAGGAGCCGGGTTTCGAGGAATTCCGGCTGTCCCGGCCCGTTTCCGGCCTTTACAAGAAGATCGTCCTCAAAGACGG
>JAAZPG010000014.1 GCA_012797375.1 Acidobacteriota bacterium | reverse complement strand
GGGCGACCCTCGGCCGGCGGCCCGGCGGTCGGGACGGTTCAGGAAGAATCGATTCCCTCCTTCCTGGGAGTCGGGCCCCACGAAATCACCATTCGGAACGTCACCAAGAAGCCCGTCCACTACAGGCTCCGGGCCTACGGCTCGGAAGCCCCGGCCGTGGAGCGGATGCTCCTGCCGGATGAAATCGACCGCTATCCGGCGCCTCAAACCGTCGTGATTTCCTACCTGAAGTACGGATCCGAGGTGACGTATTCCCTCTTCCCCGGAAAGCCCTACTCCTTCCGCTACGATAGCGCGGGAAACACGGACATCTGGGTGGGCGCCCACGGCCGGGAGGACGCCGTCGACCTGGCGCCCTATGTCCCGACGCCGCCCGAGGTCCTGGCGGAAATGTGCCTCTTGGGAGAGGTGACCAAGGATTCGATCGTCTACGACATCGGCTGCGGCGACGGCCGGATCGTCATTCACGCGGCCAAGACCTTCGGCGCCCGGGGCGTCGGCATCGACATCGAGCCCGAGCGGATCCGGGAGTCCAAGGCCAACGCGAAAGCCGCCGGCGTGGAACGGCTGGTCCGGTTCAAACTGGCCGATGCGACCAAGGTGGACATCTCCGAGGCCACGGTCGTGACGATGTACCTTCTGCCCGAATCCAACGAGCTCCTCCGGCCCAAGCTCGAGAAGGAGCTCCGGCCGGGCGTCCTCGTGGTTACCCACAATTACATGATCCCCGGCTGGGAGAACAAGGAAGTCACCTCCAAGATCGTCCTGGATTCCGAGGAGAAAGAACACACGATTTTCGTTTACCGGCGCTGACCCTCGTCGCCGCGGCCGGATCGGCCGGAGCCGGATCATCGGAATCATGGAGAAATCGCGGACGAGCGGGCAAAACAAGCGGGAATGGACCTAGAAATTCTTCACCGAAGACGACCTGAAGGAATTCGAGGGCATCGAGAAATCCTATTCGCCTCAGGCTATGAAAGCCTGCCAGGACAAGTGGGACGCCCTGATCGGCGAAATCCGGGCGAACTTGAACGCCGATCCGGCGGGTCTCGTCGCCCGGGACTTGGCCCGGCGCCGGCAGGCGCTGTTTAACGAAGCCTGCGGCGGGCATCCCGGGCGTGGGCGAAAGATCTACCGGGCGTGCGGCGGGCATGGAAAAGGGGCGATGATTTCGGTGGACAGATGCCTTTCGAGCCGGAGATCCGGGATTTCATCAAGAACCCCCTGAAAACCGCCGGAATACCCCGCGGGCCGTCCTCCCTCCGAGCTCTTCGGGCCGCGGAACGACGGGCGGCCCGAGTGTCCCGGCCCGGCCCGCCGGTTGACAAGAAGCCCGGTTCGAGCTTAATTTAAGGAGGGCCCGGGCCGGAAAGGGGCGGTTCGGTCCGTCCGTCCTGGGAACTGAAAGACGCGCATTCATGACCATCCGCAGCAAGCTGGCCTTTGTCCTGGGCGTCTCGATGCTGCTTTTCATCGCCCTGATTCAAGTTTTCGGGCGCCGCGTGATGAAAGAACAGGTCCGTGTCCAAGAGGAATCCACGGTGCGGACGGACATCAAACGCGTCATCACGCTTTTCGAGGAGGAGGAGAACGGCTTCGTCGCCTTCACCGAGTCCGAATCCTTCCGGGCCGACGCCGCGGAAATCCTCGATCCCGCCCGGAATAGAAGCCTGGACTCCCACAAGGTCGCTTCGGTTTTCCTCATCAACCAGTGCGACATCATCGCCTGCGCGGATCCGTCCGGACGCGTCCTCCAGGCCCGGATGTTCGACCGGAAATCCGGCGGAGAGCGGGCTGTCCCAACCGATTTTCAAGCGCGGCTTGACATGATCAAGCCGCTGCGGGAAACCCTGTCCCCGGCCGAGGATTTCAGCGTGATTCTCGCCTTCGAGAAGATCCCGCATCTCGTCGTCGTCCACCCTTCCCTGAAACCCCCGCCGAACGCCTTCGGCGACGGGCTTCTGATCGTCGCCCGGAAGATCGACGGCACGTTCATGGAACAGCTCGGCCGGATCGCGAATCTCCCTCTCAGGCGCCTGCCGACCATGAAGATCGGCCTGCCCGACGGCGTCAAGGCCGCCCTGGACGCCGGCACGAACAGGTTCACGACGGCCGTTCGGGCCGTCTCCGAGGACACGATCTCAGGCCTTGTGCAGGTCCGGGATCCCGGCGGCGCTCCGGCCCTGGTGATGTCCTTCGATGCGCCCCGCCTTCTTAACGCCCTATTCAACCGGAGTTGGACCCTCTTTGCCGGAGTATTCGTGGGGGCCGTCTTGCTGATGATGATCCTCAGCGCCGTGGTCATCGATAAAATGGTCGTGGCCCGCCTGTCCCGGCTGGCGGCCGTCGTCAAGACGATCGATTCCGACACCGACCGTCCCGGTCCTGTCCCGGTGGAGGGCGGAGACGAAATTTCCGGATTGGCCGTTTCCATTAACGGAATGCTCGAATCCCTTCACGATTACAACGAGGAGAGGCGCGATCTCATCCAACGCCTCGAGTCGGATTCCCTGGAAGACCCCCTGACGGGGCTGTACAACCGGCGGGGATTCCTGACCATCGGCCGGGAATACCTCAATCTCTCCGCCCGGAATAAAACCCGGATGCACTTGCTCTTCCTGGACATGGACAACCTCAAGCAGATCAACGACACGTTCGGCCATGCCACGGGCGACGAGGCCATCGTCCGCGCGGCCGAGATCATCAAATCGGTTTTCCGGAGCTCCGACGTGAAAAGCCGCCTCGGAGGCGATGAATTCGCCGTCTTTCCGATCGCCTCGTCCATCCAAGGCCTGAAGTCGTCCCTCGGTCGTTTTCACGAAAAAATCTCGGAGTTCAACCGCTCCGGGATCTGCCCGTTCACCCTGTCCTTCAGCTCCGGGGTGGCCGGGTATGACCCCGAGAATCCTTCGACCATCGAGGATTTGTTGGCCCGGGCGGACAAGCGGATGTACGAGGAAAAGCGCCGGAAAACGGAAAACGACGACCGGGCCTGAGCCCGGAAATGCAGCCCCTCAATAGACGACCCGGTCGGAACGCCCCCTCCATTCCTCGAACAGCGGCAGGCACTCCTCCCGGAGAAACGGGACGGACGTGACCCAAGAACGGACGAGCCGGCCGCAGGATTCATAGATCATCTTGTCGTCGAAACCGATTCGGGCGGCGTCCCGGGTCGTGCAGCCGAAATAACACGTCCGGATCCGGGCCCAATGAATCGCCGCCAGGCACATCGGGCAGGGTTCGCAGGTCGCGT
>JAAZPG010000150.1 GCA_012797375.1 Acidobacteriota bacterium | reverse complement strand
TTCGCCTCGGTCTCCCAGGTAGATTATTCTTACGGCGGCAGCCGGGCGTCGAACTCCTATCAGCTGGACGGGGTGGAATTGGTGGACGCTTGGTACGGGTCCGGCGTCTACACGGCCCCCATTGATTACGAAGTCGTGGAAGAAGTGGAAATCCTCGGCTTGGGCGCTCCGGCTGAATACGGGAACTTCACCGGCTCGGTCGCCAACATCATCACCAAATCCGGCGGAAACACCCTGAGCGCGGATTTGCAATTCTATTACAAGAACTTTGATTGGCACAGCAAGGACGGCATCAACAAAAGCGATCCCTATTGGGCCCTGGTGCCGAACGCCCCCATTTCCTCGTTGACGGACCCGAGCTTTCATTTGGGCGGGCCCATCATCCAGGACAAGCTTTGGTTTTTCACGGGCGTCGAGTATTACCTGCGCAAGGAAAGAATCACGGCCCTGAACAAAACCCTGGTCAATCAGTTCCCCAAGTTTTTCGCTAAATTGACCTATCAGCTCGACGAAAAGAACAAATTCCAGACGTTCTTCGAGGTTCACAACAACAAGGCCCTCGACCGCCTGACGAGCGCCTTCTACGCCCCCGAGGTCAACGAGGATTTCCTCACGCCGACGTACATGGGGAATCTCAACTACCTTCACATGTTCTCGCCTTCGACCTTCCTCGAGTTCAAGGTCGCCGGCTACACGATGGATAACGTCTACAACCCCAGCCAGGGCAAGGATGTGTCCGGGCATTATGACGTCTACACGGGGATGTACACCCGCAACGTCTGGTGGAACTCCTTGTGGCAGGCGAGCCGCATCGGGACGTCGTTGTCCCTGACCAGCCATGTGGACGACTTCATCCTCGGCTCCCACGACATCAAGGTGGGATTCGAATTTGAAAGAAGCCACGGGGCCGGACAGCGCAACATCAACGGCGGGATCATGTTCGAGGATTATAACGGGGAGCCCTACCGGGCGCGGGCCGGCTATACCAAGCAGGACGCCTTCAACAACCGTTTTTCCTTCTACGCCCAGGACTCCTGGAAAATCTCCGACTCCCTCGTCCTCAATCCGGGACTGAGAGTCGACATCATTCGGGGCAGCATTCCCGGCGCGGATGACAGCTACAAAACCGTTTACAAGCCCACGGGCATCGAACCCCGCATCGGCTTCATTTGGGACATCTTCAAAAATCATAAAACCGCCCTCAAGGCCCATTACGGGAGATACCAGGAAGGGACGAAAACCTACAATTTCGCCCAAGCGTCGGCGGAAGCGGACGACATCTACTACAGCGTCGGGCCGAATTGGGTCGGTTTGACGGAGCTCTACCGGATCAAGCCGGACAATCTGTATTCCATCGATCCGAACATCAAGCATCCCTCGATGGATCAGTTCGCCGCCGGGATCGAGCACGTGCTCGGCTCGGACATCACCGTCAAGATGTCCTATGTGTACAAGAAATGGTTCAATTTCGTCGAGCCCGTCGAACTCGGCTGCACGTTCGTCCCGGTTTCCTACACGGATCCCGAAACGCAACAGGCGATTACCGTTTATAATAACGTGAATCCGGCCGCTGCGAAATATTTCATCACCAATCCCCAAAAAGGAAAGGACATCGGGGCCGCCTACCCGGACATCGTCTCCATCACGCCTGAAAGAAAATACCACGCCTTCGAAGTCGGATTGACGAAACGATTCTCCAACCGGTGGCAGCTGGCCACCTCGTACGTGTACAGCCATGAGGAAGGAAGCTATTCCAGCTCCTCCCTTTTGGGGAGGAGCACCCAGTACCTGGATCCGAACAACCAGATCTTCGGTTACGGGGAATTCGCCTCCAGCATTCCCCATATTTTCAAGATCCAGGGAACCTACGTCCTCCCGCTGGACATCAATCTGAGCGGCTTTTTCGTCTTTCTGGCCGGCTCGCCTTGGGGCCGGACGATTCCCGTGAAGCTCTCGCAAGGAAGCGTCAATGTCCGAACGGAGCCCGTTGGAGACCGCCGGCTTCCCTCGCGCAGCAACATGGACCTGAGGCTGGAAAAATCATTCTCCCTCGGGGCTTTCCGGCTTTCCGTCCTGGCGGACGTCTTCAACCTGTTCAATGAAGTGATCCAAATCAACGTGTACAACCGCGCCGGGACGAATTTCGGAAAACCGACGAGCGTGACCGCTCCGAGAACCATTCGCCTTGGATTGAAAATCAGCTACTGATTTTCTTACTCCCCTTCCCGTTAAAGGCCTTTCCTCCCCGGATCAAATCCGGGGAGGAAAGGCCATGTTTTTTTCTCCCGCCTTTGCCGGCGCCGGCCGCCCCCCCGGGGATGAGGATCGGGAGCGCGCCTTTCTTGTGAGAGGATTTCCGTTCAAGTAGAATGGAGCCATGACCCCCCGCCCCCGTCTCCGTCTAATACTCCAAGCCGCCGGCGCCGCCGTTTTTCTCCTCGGCGCTTGGACCGCCGCCTTTCCGGCCGTTCAAGGCCGCGGTAAAACCGAAGCCGGAATCAACGTCTTGCTCGTCACGATGGATACGACGCGGGCCGACCGGCTGGGCTGTTACGGCTATGCCAAGGCCCTCACCCCCCGGCTGGACGCCCTGGCTTCGGCCGGGGTCCGTTTCGACCGGGCTTACGCCCAAGCCCCTCTCACCCTTCCGTCCCATTGTTCCCTCATGACGGGCACCGTTCCGGCCTATCATCGCGTCCACAACAACGGATTCTATTACCTGGATCCCCGCCGGACGACCCTCGCCGAAATCCTGAAGAAAGACGGGTACGCGACGGCGGCGTTCGTCTCCTCGTTCACCGTCGACTCCCGCTTCGGGCTCGACCAGGGATTCGATGTTTACGACGATGACTTCCAGGAAGGGGAAATCCTGAAAAGCTTCCGTTCCGAGAGAACCGCCGACAAGGTTTATGAATCCTTCGCCCGCTGGCTCGACGAAAACGCCGGCCGGAAATTCTTTTGCTGGCTGCATTTCTTCGATCCCCACCTCCCCTATCAGCCTCCCTCGGATTTTCGCCATCCCCGTTCCGACAGTCCGTATGACGCCGAAATCGCCTACATGGATGAATTCATCGGGAAGAGCATCGACGCCCTGAGGAGGAACGGCGTCCTCGGCCGAACCTTGATCGTTCTCTGCGGAGATCACGGGGAGGGGCTGGGGGAAAGAAAAGAGATCGATCACGGATTGTTTCTCTACGACAATACCGTCCGTGTCCCCTTGATCATGTATTGGGAGAACCGCCTTCCCCAAGGGCGGGTGGTCTCGTCCCGGGTTCGGCTGATCGATCTCGTTCCCACGATCTTGACCCTGGCCGGCCTCGCTCCGCCGAAAGAGAGCCAGGGAAAAAACCTGGTTCCGCTGATGAAAGGCAAAAAGGGAATTGATCTTCCGGTCTATCTGGAATCGTATTATCCCCGGGAAAATTACGGATGGTCGGAAATCACCGGCCTGGTGGACGGCGATTGGAAATATCTCCAATCCCCCAAACCCGAATTGTTCAACCTCGCCCTCGATCCCCGGGAAAAGCGGAACGTCCTTCTCCAGGAGCCCGGGATCGCCCGGGACATGAGGAAAAAGCTCCAAGAATCGGCCGAAAAGCTCTCTTCGGAAAAGGACGGGGGAAAAAGGCGGCTCTCCCCGGAAGAAGAGGAGCGCCTCCGGTCGCTCGGCTACCTGGGGCGTCCCTCGGACGGCCGTTCGGAAAAAGCGCTCCCCGATCCGAAGGATAAAATCGAGGATTATCTCCTGTATTTCCGGGGCAATCTTCATGAGACGCGCGGCGAATATTCGGAGGCCGAGAAATGTTATCGAGAATTCCTCCGTCTCAATCCCGATGTCCCTAGCAATTTCGTCAATCTCGGGTTCCTCTACATGAAAATGAACCGCGTCGAAGAGGCGGTTCACGTCCTCGAGGAGGGACTCCGGAGCCATCCCGATTCCGTCCTGATCCTCAGCCGTTTGATGAATTTTTATCTTAAAGCGGAGAGGGACGAGGACGCCCTGGCCGCCGGCCGAATCCTGTTGGCCGTGGATCCCCGTTATTTCGACGCGCTGTTCCTTTCGGGAAGCATCCAAGCCAAGAAGGGCGAATGGAAGGCCGCCCTGGGTTTTTACCGAAGAGCCCTGGATATCGAGCCTGAAAACAAGGCGCTCCGGATGAGAATCGGCTTGTCCCTGGCGGCCTTGGGCGAATACGAAAACGCCCTGGCCGTTTACGAAATCCTTTGGAATCAATATCCTGAAGACGAGGCCGTCTGTCTGGAGCTCAGCCGCGTCTATGAATCACTGGGACGAATCGGTCCGGCGAGGGGAGCTTTGAAGCGGCTTCTCGACGTCCGTCCCTCGGCGGAATTAGGATATGCCTACGCCTTTCTCTCCGAAAAAGCGGGGGATCTGAAAGAAGCCGTCTTTTGGCTGAAAAACTATCTCGAAACGACGGCCGAGAAGCGGACGAAAAGAAAAAGCGAGGCCGAGGCTGTTCTCCGTCGATGGGAGGAGCGGCTGAAATCCGGTTCAGGGCCGAGGGAATTCCCTTCCCCCCGGCGGGGAAAACGCCCCCGAGCGGCGCAACGGCCCTCCGGCCCGGAGGACCGCGCCGAGCCTTAAAGGAACCGGCCCCTCGCGGCGTTTTACGAAACGGCCGGGCTCCTCTTCATCCCTTCGATGGCCGCGATCGTCTTGCTCACGGCCGGCACGGCCGGGTTTTCCGGATCCATTTTCATGAACGTCTCGAAACAGCCGAGGGATTTATCAAAATCCCCCTTGTTGAGATAGGCATATCCCAGCTTCATATAAGGCTTGGACCAAGCGGGGTTGATCCGGATGGATAGCTCGAGATACCGGATCGCCTCATCGACTTTTTGGTGGGAGAAAAAGATTTCCGCCACGTTGTAGGCCGCCACTTCGTCGTTCGGGGAAATGTCCAAGGCTTGGGAAAAATAGTTCCCGGCGGCCTCGAAATCGTCTTTTTTCATCGACGTTTCCCCCAGTCCCGTGAGCGCCTTGGAGATCGTCGACAGGCTTTTTTTATCGTTTCCGCCGTTTTCCCGCGCCTTGTCCAAGACGAGCCGGTATTCCGCTTCCGCCTTCGCCAGGTCTCCCTGTTCGAGGTAACACGTTCCGATATTGAGGCGGACGTGATAGACATCGGGACGCCGGGCTAAAAATTCATTGAACACGGCCAGGGCTTCGTCGTACTTTTCCTGTTCCATCAGGCGATTTCCGGTTTCCAGCGCTTCCGCGTCTTCCGACTCCCCCGAGCCGGCGGCCGCCGCCGGCTTCAGAATCAAGGCGAAGGGGGGATTGGCTTTCAACTGGCTGATTTCCACATCCAGGAAGGATCCCTCGTATCCCTCCTTGGTGATCGTGATCCTCCATCGGCCCGAACGCATCCCTCCCATGGCAAACCGCCCTTTTTTATCCGATAGGCTTTCAAGCGCTTTTTCAGATTCCAGGTGTCGGGCGACGATCAGCGCTTTTTCCAAGGGCCGGCCGCTTTCATCGGCGATCGTCCCGTTGATTCGTCCTTTGCCCATCTGCGCCCGGGCGCCGGGGACAAGAAGAACGGTCAGCGCCAGCAAGACCAGGAAGATCCTCCAGGGGGAATACCGGTTTTGGGGAATAACGCGCATGTCCGCCTCCTTCAGCGGAGACCGAGCCCAATAATCCGTCTCGTTTTCTTCAACGGAATTTTGATGATGCGTTCCGACGGGACGCATCCGTTCGTCTCCGCGGAGAATGTTCTTTATATCCTTCGTGATCGAAGGAACTCTATTTTATCATTTTTTGGCTCTTTTTCAAGAAAAAGCCTCCGTTTTCGGACCGTTCCCGGCTTTGATGTTCTCCCAAAGCCCGTCTCTCCCGCCGTCTGGCCGGGCTTCATTTCAGAGGGCGGAAAGGGATGATCCGGGATTTCCTTTATCGTCCCGGCGTTCCCCCGAAGGAGATCGGCGGCCCGCGGAGATAAGGGCGGCCGGGGGCCGTCCGGCTCGCCGGCCGTTCTCGACACGGCTTTAAAAAACCGGTTCGACACGGGAAGCGCGCCGCCTCAACGCCGCCGTCCCGGCGGATCCCCGTCAGACAATCGTGCCGGACGGCACGAAGGAATTCTTCGGAACGACGATGATGCCGTCGACGATGCAGACGTCGCCGCATTCGCGGTTCTGAATCCCGGCCGCGTTGATCATCTTGACGCCGTCGCCGATCCGGGCGTTCTTGTCGAGGATGGCGTTGCGGATCTCGCAATCCCGGCCGACGCCGACGGGAGGCAGCCGCCGGCCGGCCGCCTCTCGGAGCTCCGCCTCCGACTCATAATAATCCGCGCCCATCATGACCGTCCGCTCCAAGCGGGACCCTTCCCCGATCCGCGAGCGGATGCCGATGATCGACCGGCGGATGAACGCCCGGTTGATGATGCTTCCCTCGCACAGGAGGGATTCGTGGACATCGGCATCGAGGATCTTGGAGCCCGGCAGAAAACGGGGGATGCTGAACACCGGCTTGTCCTCGTCATAAAAATTGAACCGCGGAAGCGGATGAGTCAGGCCGATGTTGGCCTCGAAAAAGCTCTGGACCGTCCCGATATCCTCCCAGTAGCCGTCGAAGAAATGGGCGAAGACCCGGTGCTCGTGGATCGCCTGGGGAATGATCTGGCGCCCGAAATCCTCCGCGGTCGAGCCTTCCAGCAGGCTTTTCAGAACCTTCCAATTGAAGAGGTAGATGCCCATCGAGGCCACGTGGGTCCGGCCGCGGCCGTCGATGCCGTTGGCCGTGAAGACGTCCGGCGGGACGGCCAAGGCCGCGATCGTTTCGGCCTCCCGGGGCTTTTCCTTGAATTCGATGATCCGGTTATTCTGATCCACTTGGAGCACGCCCAGGTTTGGAACCTGCTCCCGGTCCACCGGAATCACCGAGATCGTGATATCGGCCCCGGTTTTAAGGTGGCCCTCGACGAACTTCCGGTAATCCATCCGGTAAAGATGATCCCCCGAAAGGATCAGGAAAAGATCGCCCGCGCCCTCGACGGAAGAGAGGTTCTGCCGGACGGCGTCGGCCGTCCCCTGGAACCACCCCCGGTTGTCCAGCGTCTGTTTGGCCGCCAGGATGGCGATGAAATCCTTGTGGAAGCTGTCGAACCGGTAGGTGGAAAAGATATGGCGGTGGAGGGATTCGCTGGCGAACTGCGTCAGGATGAAGATCTTCCGGTAATCGGAGTGAATGCAGTTGGAAATCGAGATGTCGATGATCCGGAACCGCCCGGCGATGGGGACGGCCGGCTTGCTCCGGACCTTGGTCAGCGGGTAAAGGCGGCTCCCTTGGCCGCCGGCCATGATGATCGTCGCGACACGAACGGCCATGGACGTCTCCCTTCCGCCCCCATTATATTCCTTTTTCAGGGGGAAAGTCAGGGCCGGAAAGCCGCCGCCCCGCCTCTCGTCGACTTTACATTTATTTCGGCTTGGGATATCTTATGCCTGCGAATCGGAAAAAACGTCAGGGAGGCGTCATGGAGGAAGACGTTTTGGAAAAACGCACCTGTTCCCGGTTCCGCATCCCCGGGGCGACGATCGCGTTCCGGAAGGAAAAGGGGCTCTTCAAGAAGAGCGCCTACGGCGCGGAGTTTCTCCCGATGCTGGACATCAGCCGGGGCGGCATCCGCTTTCTTTCCCAAGAAATGGTCGAACTGGACACTCCCATTCACCTCAGCATCCAGGTTCCCGGAGATCCCGCTCCCCTGAAAATGGACGGCATCGTCCGCTGGTTCGCCAGCAATCCCGGCCAGAGCTATAAATACCAGCTCGGCGTCCAGTTCCTGCCGTACGGCGATAAAAAGGACATGAACTATCCGGGGAACCTCGTCAAGATCATCTCGTACGAGCAGAAATTCATGGACGAGACGACCATCATCAAGGACGAGACCGGCGGCCGCCACGACGGCACGTTCGAAGTCTGATCGTCCCGCCCGGGCCGCAACGGCCGATCCTTACCTCCCCAAGACGATCAATCCCGCCTCCGCCAAAACCCGGAAGTACTCGACGACGTCCTCGATGTTCTGAGGCCCATAGGACGCCGAAACGGCCCGGGCGATGTCCGCGACGCTCCGTTTCCCGTCGACATGGTTCAAGGCTTCGTAGGCCGCGTTGCCGCTCAGGCGGATCCGGCCCATGACCTCCGAACCGAGCTTTTCAACCAGGAAATCGGACTCCACGGGACAAACGAACTCCCGGGGACGAACCGGGATGATCCCGGCCGCGGCCTTTTCCCCGTCGGAGGCGGCCGGAAAAACAGCCTTGAGGCCGAAAAGCCGGCAGCGGTCGGCGTAAATCCTCTTAGCTTCTTCGCCCAGCGCCCGCTCCAGGGCGGACAAGGGCCCGGCCAAGCGGCGGATCTCGCCGGCCGAGGCCGACCCGGCGGGCGCGTAGCGAGAGGCGGAATCCGCCGCCGCCCGCTCCCGGGCCGCCGCCCGCTCAAGAACGTTCAAGGCCTGCTTGTAAGCGGCCGGCAAACCGGCCGCGTCCGCGGCGGCGAGAGCGCCGAGGGCGTCGCCCGTCTCGGCCGCCAGCCGCCCGAGCCCGTTGCGGACGACGAGCCGGGCCATGTCCAGGGCTTCGGGCTCCCCGGCCGAGGCCAGGTAATAGGCGATTCCAAGCGTCAAGGCCGAAACCCTCCGAAGCTCCGTGGGATCGACTTTATCGGGCGTGTCCAGGCTGGTGTGATGGAACGTGTCGCCGTGACCGAACATCACCGAGGGGACTTTCAGCGCGCCGTCGTTGTAGATCCAGTGATCGCTTCCCCCGCTGAAGGGCTCCACCCGCCAGGCGAAAGGATGGGTGCTGCCGTTCAGGCTGATCAGGCCGAGATCGTCCACCATCCGGGCGAAATGGACCGCCACGTCGGTCAAGACATCCGGGTTGGAATCCGGCGTCGCGGTGATGGTGAACATCCCCCCGGTCAGGTGAAGGTCCTCGCCGATCATGTCGCAGTTGAGGGCGGCCAGGGTCTTCCGCGTCTGTTCAAGATGGGCTTTGATATACGGCACGGTTCCGGCGAATTCCGGAATCCAAAGAAAACGGATGGTCCGGCGCGGGGCCGGAAGCGTTTCCGACTCGACCAGGGCCTTGAGGGCCCGGGCGATTTCCAGCATGCCGCCGCTGCCGCTGGCGTTGTCGTTGGCGCTGGGCTGGGGGTGGCATAAGTGGCCGAGAATGAGGATTTCCCCGGCCGCCGCGTCCGTCCCGGGAAGGGAGGCGCTCAGGGCTTCGACGGATGTCTCGAAAAATTCCGAACCGACGTGAGCCCTCAGGACGACCCGCTTCCCTTCCGCCAGGAGCCGCTGGAGCATGGCTCCCTGGTTCTTGCTGACATTGAAGCCGACCGGCATCTTGTCCCGCTCTTCCCAGAGAGGCCAGAAAGCCGTGTAGCGGATCATGTTCGGATATCCGGGCCGGACGTCGGGCGGATAATAGGAGACGACCCCCAGGGCGCCCCGCTTCCAGCAGGCCTCGCGCATGACCTCGGGACTCCGGCCGTACGCCAGAACGAACTTGCCCCGCACATCCTTCCCCTGGAACGAGGCCGCTTCCGTCCCCGCTCCGACGTCGACCAGCTCGGCTTCGAAATGCCCGGGACCGGAATGGGCGATCAGCGTCAGCGGGACTTCCTCGTAGTCACAGAGCCGTTCCCGCCGCGGCTCGACCATCCAGAGCCAGGCCGACTCGGCCTTCCAGCCGATGGGCGTTTTATACGTGAAGTAACGGGTCGACCCGTTGGACGGCCAGCCCTCGATGATCGCGTCGGCGTAACCCATCCGCAGAAGCTCGTTCCGGATCCAGGCGGCGGCGTCGTGCCAGCCGGCGTTGGCCTGGATGCGGTCGAACTGCGAGATCCGGACGGTGTAGCGGAAAGCGATCTCCCCGGAAACCGCTTCGGCCACGGCCCGGCGGAGTGGTTCCGGGGCGAGGGGGCGCTCTTCCGCGGGCAAAGCCGCGCTCAGGGAGAAGGGAAACGCCAAGCTCAGGACAAGAATAAAGACCGGCGCCAAAGCGGACTTGCGCATGGATGATCCTCCTGGAAGTAGAATCGCCGGAATGAGGCGGCGGATGGCATGAGGAGAAAGAATACCTCAATCAAAAAAGCGGAACAAGGGACGGCCGGATCGCCTTATTTCGCCGGCTTTTCCCCCTCGACCACGACCTGGGAGTAATCGGCGATCTGGAGCAGCGTCTTGCGGATCGCCTGGAGAAGCGCCAGCCGGTTTCTCCGGAGCTTCATCTCCTCGGTCATGA